>JASLGD010000369.1 GCA_030150305.1 Caldimonas sp.
ATGACGTCGCCGCCGGCGCGCACGATCCTCGTCAACGGCAACGGCGAGCCGCGCACCTGACGATCGCGACGGTTCCTCGGGTGACGACGGACGGGGCATCGCGCCCGGTCCGCGCAAGCACGCCAGCGATCTGGTCGGCGATCGCGGCGCGCGGCATCGAGCGCGCGATGCCGGCGAGGCCGCGCGCGTAGCCGGGCAGGCGCTCGGCGTGCGCGGCAAGCATGGCGAGCACGGCGAGGCTGTCGCTGGGCGTGACGACGAAGCGGCGGCGGACGATCATGTTGCGATCGCCGTCGCCGTCGCTGGCGACGCCGAAGTCGGGTGCGTCCGGCGCGAACATCGCGCGCATGAGGGCGCGCCCCTGGGGCAGCGGATCGGCGTCGCCGATACTGCGCGGCGATGTCGGCGGTCGTCTTCGTCAAGCTGCTCGCGATCTTCGCCGTCGTCGCGATCGGCTGGGGCGCGGCGAAGAGCGGCAAGCTCGGTGCCGAGGAAGGCTCGCGCGTCCTCTCTGCGGCGGCGTTCTACGTCTTCGTCCCCGCGCTGCTCTTTCGCACCACGGCGCGGATCGACTTCGCCCGCCTCGACGTGCGCGTCGTCGTCGCGTTCTTCGGGCCGACGCTCGCGCTCGTCGCCGTCGTCTACACGGCGCTGCGCGTGCGCGCGCGCCGCGGCGACGGCGCCGCCGAGCCGAGCGTGCGCGCGATCACGTCGGCGTTCGGCAACGCCGTGCAGATCGGCATCCCGCTCGCCGCGGCGCTTTACGGCGAAGCCGGCCTCGCGCTGCATCTGACCGTCGTCGGCCTGCACTCGCTGACGCTGCTGACCGTCCTCACCGCGCTGGTCGAGCTCGACCTCGCGCGCGCGCATCCCGGCGACGGCAAGGCGCGCCTGCGGCGAATGCTCGCGACGACGGTCCGCAACACCGTGATCCATCCGGTCGTGCTGCCGGTCCTCGCCGGGCTGGCGTGGAATCTCTCGGGGCTGGCACTGCCCGGGCTGCTCGACGAGATCCTCGCGACGCTCGGCCAGGCCGTCGTCCCGGTCTGCCTCGTCCTGATCGGCGTCTCGCTCGCCCACTACGGCGTGCGCGGAGCGTTGCGCTCGGCCACCCTGCTGGCCGCGCTGAAGCTCGCGGTCCACCCGCTCGCGGTGCTCGTGTTCGCGCGCTTCGTGCTCGGCCTCGCCGGCGTTGCGCTCGCGATCGTCGTGATGCTCGCCGCGCTTCCGGTCGGCAGCAACGCGCTCATCTTCGCGCAGCGCTACCAGACCTTGGCCGGCGAGACGAGCACCGCGATCGTCGTCTCGACGCTCGCCTTCGTCGTCACGGCGCCGCTCTGGCTGGCAATTTTGCACGTGACCGGTTGAACACCCGACGGCCGGCGGGGTGCGCTCGGAGGCCGGATGTGCCGATACTGCTGCCTGTTGCAGCGACCGGGTCCCTGCCGATGTCTGTCGACCGCTGGTGGAATCCCCTGGCGCGCTGGCGAAAGGCCGACGCGCGCGCCACGGTGTTGCCGAGCGTGTCGCCGACGTTGCCGCCCCAGGCGACTCGCCCGGCGCCGATCGCGCCTGCCGCGCCGACGGCGCCGATGCCGCTCGCGCAGGCCGCGGCCGCAACGGTCGTCGAGGCGCCGGTCGTCGAGACGGTGCCCGAGGAGCCGCCTGCGACCCGCAACTACCGCTTCTTCTGCTGGCTGATCGGCGTGCCGGCGAACGCCGCGGCGCGGCCGCCCGCGGGGGCGCTGATCGGCGAGCTGCTCGGCCGCGTCGACGAGATCATCGCCTCGGAGACGCTGCGCGCGGGCTTGCTGCCGCGCGCGCCGCACGTCATCCCGCAGCTGATGAAGACGTTGCGCGACGAGCGCTACTCGTCGGCCGACGTCGCCGACCGCATCTCGCGCGACGTCGTGCTGACCGCCGAGGTCGTGCGCAGCGCGACGAGCGTGCTCGCGCGCGGCGACGACGACGACGAGGAGATCGACCTCGCGCGCGCCGTGCAGGTCGTCGGCACGCAAGGCCTGCGGCGCGCGATCGCCAACGTCGTCCTGCGGCCGATCTTCGACGCCAAGGGCAGCTCGCTGTCGGCGCGGGCGGCGACGCAGATCTGGAAGGACGCCGACCGCAAGGCACGTCTCGCCGCGGCGATCGCCGGGCAGGCGGGCCTCGATCCGTTCGACGGCTACCTCGCGGGGCTGCTCCACAACTCGGGCTGGACCGCCGTGCTGCGCGCGATCGACAACCTCGAGGACCTCGCGATCGGCGCGGTCGAGATCGCGCACCTCGAGGTCGTTCCACAGGTGATCCGCCGCCGCGACGCGCTCTTCGGCGCGCTCGTCGGACCGTGGAAGCTCGGCGCGCTGATGGATGCCCTCGCCGCCGAGGTCGGCAGCGTCGGCCTCGAAAGCGCGAGCTCGCCGCTCGGCTGTGCGCTGCGCGAAGCCGATCGGCTCGCCGCGTTGCGGGCGCTTGCGCCCGGCGGCGAACGCAGCGGCGCGAAGTCGGTGCCGCGCTGGTCGCTGCTCGCCAAGCCGGTGCAGGACGCGTACGCCGGTCTCGGCGCCTGACGCGCGCCCTGCTCGGCCGCCGAGCGACCCTATCATTCCGGTCCCGCAGCGCGCGGCTTCGCCGGCGCCGCCTCCTCTCTGATCGGAACGTCCATGCCCCATCGCACCGTCCGGGCCGCCGCCGCGCTCGCGCTCGTCGCGCTCGCCGCCGGCGCCAGCAGCGCCGCCTTCGCCGCCAAGACCCTCGTCTATTGCTCCGAGGGCAGTCCCGAAGGATTCAACCCGCAGTTCTTCACCACCGGGACGACCGCGGACGCGTCGTCGGTGCCGATCTACGACCGCCTCGTCGAGTTCGAGACCGGCACGACCAACATCGTGCCCGGCCTCGCCGAGAGCTGGAGCGCGGCGCCCGACGGCCTCAGCTACACGTTCAAGCTGCGTCGCGGCGTCAAGTTCCACAGCAACTCGCACTTCACGCCGACGCGCGACTTCAACGCCGACGATGTCCTCTTCTCGTACAACCGGATGGCCGACCCGAACCATCCGTTCGCGAAGGTCACGCCGGGGCAGACGTACGCGTACTTCGACGACATGGGGATGAAGGACATCGTCGACCACGTCGAGAAGGTCGACCCGATGACGGTGAAGTTCGTGCTGAAGAAGCCCGAGGCGCCGTTCATGGCCGACATGGCGATGGACTTCGCGTCGATCCTCTCGGCCGAGTACGCCGACAAGATGATGGCGGCGAAGACGCCCGACGTCATCGACCGCGAGCCGATCGGCACCGGACCGTTCCAGTTCGTCTCGTACCAGAAGGACGCGGTGATCCGCTACAAGGCGTTCGACCAGCACTGGGGCGGGCGGCCGAAGATCGACAACCTCGTCTACGCGATCACGACCGACGCGTCGGTGCGCTACGCGAAGCTGAAGACCGGCGAGTGCCACGCGATGGCGTTCCCGAAGCCGGCCGACGTCGCGCTGATGAAGAACGACCCGAACATCAACCTCGTCCAGCAGCAGGGCCTCAACGTCGGCTACATCGCGTTCAACGTCGAGAAGAAGCCGTTCGACTCGAAGCTCGTGCGCCAGGCGCTGAACATGGCGGTCAACAAGAAGGCGATCCTCGACAACGTCTTCCAGGGCGCCGGCCAGCCGGCGAAGAACCCGATCCCGCCGACGCTCTGGTCGTACAACGACAAGGTCCAGGACTACCCGTACGACCCGGCGAAGGCGAAGGCGCTGCTCGCGCAGGCGGGCTACCCGAACGGCGTCGACGTCGAGCTCTGGTACCTGCCGGTGACGCGGCCGTACAACCCCGACGGCAAGCGCATGGCCGAGCTGATCCAGGCCGACTGGGAGAAGGTCGGCGTGCGCACCAAGCTCATCACCTACGAGTGGGGCGAGTACAGGAAGCGCAGCAAGACCGGCGAGCAGCACGCGATGATGTTCGGCTGGTCGGGCGACAACGGCGACCCCGACAACTTCTTCGTCCCGCTGCTCGGCTGCGCTGCGGTGAAGGGCGGCGGCAACGTCTCGCGCTGGTGCAACAACGACTTCGAGGGGCTGATCCAGAAGGCCAAGCTCGCGACGCGCCAGGCCGACCGCGCCGGCTTCTACGGCAAGGCGCAGGAGATCTTCCACGACGAAGCGCCGTGGATCCCGGTCGCGCACTCGGTGCGGTTCGATCCGATCAGGAAGGAAGTGACCGGCTACAAGATGGACGCGACCGCACACCACTACTTCAACAAGGTCGACATGCCGGCGCAGTGACGCGCGGCCGCCGGCGACTTGCCCGCCGGTGCGGCAGGCCGCGAGTCAGCGTCGTCCGTTGCTCGCGACAACGCGCCGCCGCCACTCGAGGCCGCCGATCGCGACCAGGCCGAGCAGCAGCAGCGCGCTCGTTCGCGGCTCGGGGACGGCGGTGACGGTGCCGCTCAGCGTGAAGGCGCCGTTGAAGGTCGGCGCCGGAGCGCCGCCGACGATGTCGGTGCCGACGCGCAGCCAGTCGGGGTCGAGCGCAGCGCTGCGGATCCAGGTCTGCAGGTCGGGAGAGAACGGCGTGCCGCCGGGCGCGACGATCGGCCGCGTTCCGCTCAGCCAGTAGAACTCGCCGCCGGTGACCTGCACCTGCGGGATGAAGAAGTAGTGGTCGGCGGGTAGCACGAGCGGCGTCGTGAAGGTGACGGTGAACTGCACCTCGCGACCGGTCACCGCGCCCTCGCCCAGCGTCTGCTGGTTGGGTGCCGCGTGGATCCCGTTCAGCACCGAGTTCGCGGCCGTGAAACTGGCCGCGAGCGTCAGCGACGCAAACGTCAGCTCGCCGGCGGCGCTGCTCGAGCGCTCGGCAAACGCAACGTCCGACGGCGAATTCGCGCGCGTCGGCACGCTCGGCATGCGCGTCGCATTCGAGTCGTTCGGGAACACGCGGTAGATCTCGACGTCGACCTCGCCGATCGTCGACACGCCGGTGAGCGAGGTGACGAGTCCGGTGAACGTCGCCGAGGTGATCGTCGTCGGCGCCGTCGTCACGAAGTCGTCGGCGGCTTCGATCTCGGTCTTGCCGCCGACGTCGGGACGCGACGCCATCCCGATCGCGTTGGTGACGTTGCCGGTGCTGAAGAAGAACGGGTCGTCGGCCCACGCCGACGGGGCTGCAAGAATCGCGAGCGCGGCGGCGAGCCGGGAGAGCTTCCAAGTCATGATCGTGACCTTCTGCGATGCGACGGGTCTCGTGTTCGACACGGCGGGCAGCGCCCGACGTGGCAACGACGATCGTTCTCCTCGCGGCGCGCGACCACAACCCCGCGTTCGCGGGGCGAGGCGCGGCGTCGGCAAGCGCCGTTCCTGGATGCGCGCGACGCGCTGAAGGACACGATGCTCGCATTCGTCCTCAAGCGTCTCGCCCTCGTCGTGCCGACCTTCCTCGGCATCACGCTGCTCGTCTTCGCGCTGATCCGCCTGATTCCGGGCGATCCGGTCGAGGCGCTGTCGGGCGAGCGCGGCATGTCGCCCGAGCGCTACCAGCGTCTCGTCCACGAGTTCGGCCTCGACCGGCCGCTCGCCGTGCAGTACGGCGAGTACGTCTGGCGCGCGCTGCACGGCGACCTCGGCATCTCGGTCGTCACGCACGAGCCGGTGTTCTCCGAGTTCGCGGCGCGCTTCCCGGCGACGGTCGAGCTCTCGCTCGTCGCGATCGTCTTCGCGGTCGTCGTCGGCGTCCCAGCCGGCATCGTCGCCGCGGTCAAGCGCAACACCGTGTGGGACTACTCGGTGATGGGCGCTTCGCTCACCGGCTACTCGATGCCGATCTTCTGGTGGGGCCTGCTGCTCATCCTGACGTTCTCGGTCGGCCTCGGCTGGACGCCGGTCTCGGGCCGGCTCGCGATCCAGTACGACATCGCGCCGGTCACCGGCTTCATGCTCGTCGATTCGCTCCTCGCCGCCGACAAGGGCGCGTTTCGCAGCGCGCTCTCGCACCTCGTGCTGCCGGCGATCGCGCTCGGCACGATCCCGCTCGCGGTGATCGCGCGCATGACGCGCTCGTCGATGCTCGAGGTGCTGCGCGAGGACTACGTGCGCACGGCGCGCGCCAAGGGCGCGGGGCGCCTGCGCGTCGTCGCCGTGCACGCGCTGCGAAACGCGCTGATCCCGGTCGTGACGACGGTCGGCCTGCAGGTCGGGACGCTGTTCGCCGGCGCGATCCTCACCGAGACGATCTTCGCCTGGCCGGGCGTCGGCAAGTGGCTCGTCGAGGCGATCCACCGGCGCGACTACGCCGCGGTGCAGGGCGGCATCCTCTGCACGGCGACGGTGATCGTCGCCGTCAATCTCGTCGTCGACGTCCTCTACGGCGTCATCAACCCGCGGATCCGGCACGCATGAGCGCCGTTCCGCCGATCGCAACGACGGTCGTCGCGTCGCCGCCGTCGCCGGCGCGCGAGCTCTGGCGCGACTTCCGCAGGAACCGCGGCGCGATGATCGGCCTCGTCGTCCTCGTCGCGCTCGTCTTCTGCGCCGTCTTCGCCGACGTCATCGCGCCGTACTCGCCGAGCGAGCAGTTCCGCGACGCGACGCTGCGCCCGCCTTCGCTGACGCCGATCGGCGGCCACGTCTTCGTCCTCGGCACCGACCCGGTCGGGCGCGACATCCTTTCGCGCCTCATTCACGGCACGCGGCTGTCGCTCTTCATCGGCGTCGTCGCGGTCGGCCTGTCGCTCACCGGCGGCGTCGTCCTCGGGCTGATCGCGGGCTTCTGGCGCGGCCGCCTCGGCGAGTACGTCGTCATGCGGCTGATGGACGTCATGCTCGCGCTGCCGAGCCTCTTGCTCGCGGTCGCGGTCGTCGCCGTGCTCGGGCCCGGGCTCGCCAACGCGATGTACGCGATCGCGATCGTCATGCTGCCGCACTTCGTGCGGCTCACGCGCGGCGCCGTGCTCGGCGAGCTCGCCAAGGACTACGTGCAGGCGTCGCGCCTCGCGGGCGCGGGAACGCTGCGCCTGATGTTCGACACCGTGCTGCCGAACTGCGCGGCGCCGCTGATCGTGCAGGCGACGCTCGGCTTCTCGTCGGCGATCCTCGACGCCGCCGCGCTCGGCTTCCTCGGCCTCGGCGCGCAGCCGCCGACTCCCGAGTGGGGCTCGATGCTCGCGAGCGCGCTCGAGTTCATCCAGAGCGCGTGGTGGGTCGTGACGCTGCCCGGGCTCGCGATCCTCGTCACCGTTCTTGCGTTCAATCTCACCGGCGACGGCCTGCGCGACGCGCTCGACCCGAGGTTGAAGCGATGAGCGCCACCCCGCCCTTGCTCGAAGTCGAGCGCCTGACGGTCGAGTTCCCCGCCGGCGACGCGTCGCTCGTCGCCGTCGACGACGTCAGCTTCGCGGTCGATGCGGGCGAGGTCGTCGGCGTCGTCGGCGAGTCGGGATCGGGCAAGAGCGTGACCGCGCTCTCGGTGCTCGGCCTCGTCGACGAGCCCGGGCGCGTGCGCGCCGAGCGGCTCGCGTTCGCCGGCCGCGACCTGCAGCGCATGACGGCGCGCGAGCGGCGCGCGCTGCTCGGGGGCGAGATCGGGATGATCTTCCAGGACCCGATGACGAGCCTCAACCCGTCGTTCACGGTCGCGTTCCAGCTGATGGAGGCGATCGGCCTGCACGAGGGCGGCTCGCGCCGGGCGCGGCGCGCCCGCGCGCTGCAGCTGCTGAAGGACGTCGAGATCGCCGACGCCGAGCGCCGCCTCGACGTCTTCCCGCACCAGCTCTCGGGCGGCATGAGCCAGCGCGTCATGCTCGCGATGGCGATCGCGTGCAATCCGCGCCTCGTCATCGCCGACGAGCCGACGACCGCGCTCGACGTCACGGTGCAGGCGCAGATGCTCGCGCTGCTGCTGCGCCTGCAGCGCGAGCGCGGCATGGCGCTCGTGCTCATCACCCACGACCTCGGCGTCGTCGCCGAGGTCGCGCAGCGCGTCCTCGTCATGTACGCCGGCCAGATCGTCGAGAGCGCTGCGGCCGCCGACCTGTTCGCGGCGCCACGCCATCCGTACACCGAGGCGCTGCTCGCGTCGCTGCCGGAGCGAAACGCCGGCAACCGCCGGCTCGCGTCGCTGCCCGGCGTCGTTCCGGGAGCGTTCGATCGCCCCCGGGGCTGCCTGCTGTCGCCGCGCTGTCCGTACGTTCGCGAGCGCTGCCGCGAGACGCGACCGCCGCTGTTCGAGGTCGGCGCGAGCCGCGCCCGCTGCTACTACCCGCTCGGCGCGGAGCCGCGACCGTGACGAGCGCGCGCGACGACGGCAACGTCCTCGAGACGCACGGCGTGCAGAAGCACTACGTCGTCGCCGGCGGCCTGTTCGGCAAGCGGGCAACCGTGCGCGCTCTCGAGGACGTCTCGCTCGCGCTCGCGCCGGGGCGAACGCTCGCGGTCGTCGGCGAGTCGGGGTGCGGCAAGAGCACGCTCGCGCGCCAGATCGCGATGCTCGAGACGCCGACCGCTGGCCGCGTCGTCATCGCCGGCGTCGACGCGACCGCCGCCGACGCCGCAGCGCGCAAGGCGCTCCGCAAGGACGTGCAGATGGTGTTCCAGAACCCGTTCGCGAGCCTCAACCCGCGCAAGAAGATCGGCCAGGCGCTCGAGGAGCCGCTCGCGATCAACACGACGCTGACGCGCGCCGAGCGCGCCGAGCGCGGCCGCGCGATGCTCGCCCGCGTCGGCCTCGCGAACGAGCACTATCGCCGCTATCCGCACATGTTCTCGGGGGGCCAGCGGCAGCGCGTCGCGATCGCGCGCGCGCTGATGCTCGAGCCGCGCCTCGTCATCGCCGACGAGCCGGTCTCGGCGCTCGACGTCTCGGTGCAGGCGCAGGTGCTCAACCTGCTGATGGACCTGCAGGAGTCGACCGGCGTCGCGTACGTCTTCATCTCGCACAACCTCGCCGTCGTCGAGCGGATCGCCGACGAGGTCGTCGTCATGTACCTCGGCCGCGTCATGGAGCGCGCGCCGAAGGTCGCGCTCTTCGCAGCGCCGCGCCATCCGTACACGCGCGCGCTGCTCGCGAGCACGCCGCGCG
>JASLGD010000371.1 GCA_030150305.1 Caldimonas sp.
GCCTTGTCTACGCGGGCCGCCTCAAGGACATGCTGAAGGTCGGCGGTGAGAACGTCTCCGCACTCGAGATCGAGGACTACCTCGCCAAGCATCCGGCGGTGCAGATCGTCCAGGTCGTCGCGGCGCCCGACCCGAAGTACAGCGAGGTGCCGGCGGCGTTCGTGCAGCTGCGTCCCGGCGCAACGGCGACCGCCGACGAGCTCATCGCCTTCTGCACGGGCAAGGTCGCGAGCTTCAAGGTCCCGCGGTACGTGCGGTTCGTCGACGAGTGGCCGATGTCCGGGACGAAGATCCAGAAGTTCGTGTTGCGCGACCGGATCGCGGACGAGCTCGGCGTGACCGTCTAGAACGACCGGGGCAGGCCGAGGTTCTCGGCGATGGCATTGCGCGCCATCTCGTTCGTGATCGGCCCGATGCGGAAGAGCCGCGCGTCCCGCCAGTAGCGCTGCATGTCGGTCTCCGCCGAGTAGCCCATGCCGCCGAGGATCTGGATGCCAAGGTCGGCGGCGTTCACGGCTGCCTCCGAGGCGAGCACCTTCGCCATCGTCGTCTCCTGGAAGCACGGCTTGCCCTGCTCCTGCAGTGACGCCGCGTGCCGCACGACGAGATCGACCTGGTGGCGCCACATCGCGATGTCGGCGATGTAGTGCTGCAGGATCTGGAACTGGCCGATCTTCTTGCCGAACGCCTCGCGCTCCTGCACGAACGCGAGCGCGTCCTCGAGGATCCCGTCCAGGATGCCGCAGCAGAACGACGCGAGGATGATCCGCTCGTTGTTCAGCGTCGGGAGCAGCATGTACCACGCGTTCCCAGGGTCGCCCAGCACGAGCTCGTCGGGGACGAAGACATTCGTGAGCCCGACGTCGCACGATCCGAGCGCGCGCATCCCGAGCTTGGGTATCTCTGCGATCTGCACCCCCTCTGCGTCGGTCGGGACGAGGAAGAGCGTCAGTCCCTGGTGGCGTTTCTCGACGTCCGTGTCGGTGCGTGCCAACAGGAGGATGTAGTGGGCGGTGTGCGCGGCCGAGCACCAGGTCTTGTTGCCGTCGATCGTCCAGCCTCCGTCCACGCGCCTCGCCGTCGTCCGCATGCCGCCGAGGACGTCGGTGCCGCCGCCCGGCTCGGTGAAGCCGATCGCGTAGCGGAGCTTGCCGGCCGCGATCTGCGGTAAGAACGTCTGCTTCTGCTCGTCGGTGCCGTACGTGCCGATGCTCTTGGCGCCCGCGAAGGACGTGATGCCCCACAGCCAGGCCAGGCCGCCGAGCGTGCGCGCCAGCTCGCGCGCGAGAATCATCTGCACGAGAACGTCGCCGCCCTGGCCGCCGTGCTCCTCCGGGATGCCGATCCCGTGGAATCCTGCGGCGGTGAGCTTGTCGAACAGCTCGAACGGCCATTCGTCCTCGTTCTTCTCGAGGTCGCGCGCCCAGGCCTTCGGGCATTCGCGGTCGACCCAGGCTCGCGTCTCGCGCTGGAAGAGCTGCAGATCGTCGTCGAGCTCGAAGTCCATCAGCCGAGCACGATCATCGTGTCGTCTTCGTTGACCACGTCGCCAGGCGCCACGCTGACTGCCACGACGGTTCCCGCCCCCTCGGCAGGCACCGGGATCTCGAGCTTCATCGACTCGATGAGCGCAACGACGTCGCCCTCGGCGACCACGTCGCCCTGCGCGACGAGGACCTGCCAGACGACACCCGCGATGGGAGCGCAAATGTTTGCCATACCGATAGTAGGAAGGTAGCGTATCTCCCCGCATGGCGTCGAATGCCAACGTCGTTCAGACGCGCGATCCGATCGCGGAAGCACGCCGACAATGGGTCGAGCGCTGGGGAACGTCGCCCGCGCCCGCGGTCACCGCGGTCGCGTCGATCATGCGTGCGCAACAGATCTTGATGGCGCGCCTGAACGATCTGCTGAAGCCGTACGACCTGACGTTTCCGCGGTACGAGGCGCTCATGTTGCTCGTCTTCAGCCGCACGGGCGGCCTGCCGCTCGGGAAGCTCAGCGATCGTCTCCAGGTCCATCCGACGAGCGTCACGAACACGATCGACGGGCTGGAGCGGCTCGGCTACGTCCGGCGCAAACCGGTCGAGCGCGACCGTCGGCAGACCCTCGCGGTGATCACCGCCGCAGGAAGGCGTGTCGCCGACGAGGCGACCGAGGCGCTCAACGCTGCGAAGTTCGCGACGGCTCCGCTCACGCGCGCGAAGCTGGAGCAGATCAGCGCGCTCCTGCTCGACCTCCGGCTCGAGGCGGATGGATGCTGACGTACGAGGTCAGGGACCGCGTCGCGTGGCTGACGCTCGATCGCCCCGAGAAGCTCAATGCACAGCTCCCGGCATTCTGGGCCGAGCTGCGCGAGGCGCTCGCACGGGCCGTGGACGATGCGGCCGTCCGAGTCGTCGTCCTGCACGGCGCGGGCAGGTGCTTCTCGGTCGGCGGTGACATCGAGGGCTTCGGCGAGCTCGGCGACATTGCCGAGCGCCGTGCGTACGTGACCGACGCGATGGCGGCCTTCCAGGCGCTCGAGAGCCTGCCGAAGGCCACGATCGCCGCCGTGCACGGCCATGCGCTCGGCGGAGGCTGCGAGCTGACGATGGTCTGCGACATCGTCGTCGCCGACGAGACTGCGCGCTTCGGCACGCCGGAGACGGGGGTGGGGCTGTTCCCGGGCCTCGGCATCGTGCGCGGGCGGGCGCAGGTCAATCTGCATTGGCTCAAGTACCTGATCCTCACCGGCGAGCCGCTCGACGCCGAGCAGGCCCGCCTGGCCGGCCTCGTCAACGTCGTCACGCCTGCAGGCGCGCACCTCGACGAGGC
>JASLGD010000385.1 GCA_030150305.1 Caldimonas sp.
TCCTCGTCGAGCGGATCGAGCTCGAGCGCGCGCTCGAGCGTGCGTCGGGCGAGCGCTGCGTCCTGGCTCGAGCGCGCCTGCGCGACGAGCGCGCGCACGACGCGGCGATGCTTGCTCGCGAGACGCTCGCGGTGAACGAGCTGCCAGCTGTGGTCGTCCTCGCTGCCGAGGAACGGGCCGGCGTAGAGCGCGAGCGCGCGCTCGGCAGCGGCCTGCTGCGCCGGCGCGAAGGGCGCCGCCGGCAAGGCGTCGGCGAGCGCCTCGAAGGCGACGCAGTCGACCCAGACCAGGCGCGAGTTGACGCTGAGGCGACCGGCGTCGATCGCGATCGCCGCGTCGTCGCCGAGCAGCCGCCGCAGCCGGTGCAGCGCGATCTTCGAAGCGGCGTGCGCGTTGTCGCCGTCGAGGTCGGGCCAGAGCGCGAACTCGACGCTGCTCGCCGCAACGTGCTGGCTGCCGCACGCGATCACGAACTGCAGCAGCTCGAGCGGCTTCTTCGCCGCCTTGCCGCGCGCAGCGAGCGCAACGTCGCCGACTTCGACCTCGAAGCGGCCGAGCGTGCGCACGCGGATCGGCCACGGCCACGCTGCGATCTCCGGTCGCGCCGCGGCGAGCCGGCGCGCAGCGATCACGCCACGGACGAACTCGACCTCGATGCCGCGCTCGAGCGCGAGCGCGCACAGCGTCGACACCGCAGCGGGATTGGCGCGAAAGAAGCCTTGCCAGGCGAGCCGCTGTGCGATCGCGAAGCCGTGCCCGAGCTCGCTCTTCAGGCGCGCCTCGTCGGCCGCCTGCGCGGCGTCGAGGGCACGCGCGAAGTGCGCCAGGCACCAGCAGTAGTCGGCCTGCGCGCCGCTCGACGCGCGTCCGGCACGCTCGAAGAACGGCACCGCTCCAGCCGGCTCGCCGCGCTGCACGAGCACCTGCCCCTCCTGCATCACGATCGGGCCCATCCAGCGCTCGGGATAGCGGCACTCGGTGCCGAGCCGAAGCGCGAGGCGCGCGTGGACGAGCGGGTCGGTGAACGCAGGATCGAGCATCGCGAGGCGCGAGGCGAGGAAGTGCCAGACCGACGCCGTGTGCGGGCTGCTCGGCTCGAGCAGCGGCTCGGCCTGCGCGAGCAGCGCGCGGCCGCGCTCGATCTCGCCTTCGCCGATCGCGACCTGCGCGTCGAGCAGGAGCTGCTTGCAGCGCACCGGCGTCGCCAGCTCGGCCGCGGCGCGGCGCGCGGCGTCGATGCGCGCCGCGTCGCCGAGGTGGTAGATCGCGTCGAGCCACTTGCCGCGCCACTCGTCGCGCAAGCGCGGCGGCAGCGCGGGATCGGCGACGACGGCCCGCATCGCGAGCTCGATCCAGAGCAGCCGTTCGAGGTCGCGCAGCTGCTCGGCCCACGACAGCGCCGCCATGCCGGCGCACGCGCGCACCGCCGGCCCGAGGCGCGCCTTCGGCAACGCCGCGACGATGCGCTCGACGAGGCCGGCGAGCGACGGATCGTCGAGGGCGCGGAACTGGCGCGCGACGAGCGCACCCGCGACGCAGAGCAACGCGAACTCGGGATCGGCGGCGGCGTCGCTCGGCGGCTCGCCGGCCGCGAGGATCGCCTGGCCGGCGTCGTCGAAGCCGCGGTAGTCGTCGTCGGCGATGCCGATCGCGAGGGCGACGCAGCACGCGGCCTGCACGCGCTCACGCGCCCCGGCGACGTCGCCGGCCGGCGCGAACAAGCGCGCGATGAGCTCGGCGCGTGCGCCGCTCGGATCGGTCAAGGCAAGCGTCAGCCAGGCGTCGATCGCGAGCGGGCGCACGGCGCCTGCCGGTTCGACGGGGTTGCGGTGGGCTGTCACGCGGAGCCCTCGAGGGGAACGCGATTATCCGGCCCGGTCCTCGGTGCGCGACCCGGCGCGCCGCCCCGCGAAACGGGGTGTCGCGGCTCAGGCGACGCCGGCGACGACGCTCGCGAGCGACGCCCGTCCGGCGTCGCCGCCCTGCCCGACCATCGTCCTGAAGAGCGGCTGGCGCGCGAGGAGCTCGTCGACGCTGCCGGCGTCGACGACCTCGCCGGCGACCATCAGCACGACACGATCGAAGTGCGCGAGCAGGGTCATGCGGTGCACCGCGGCGACGATGCACGCGCGCGGGAACGCCGCGTCGAGACGGCGAAAGACCATCGCTTCGGTGAGCGGATCGAGCGCGCTCGTCGGCTCGTCGAGGAGCAGCACCGAGCTGCGCTGCGCGGCGAGGACGCCGCGCGCGAGGCAGAGGCGCTGGCGCTGGCCGCCCGAGAAGTTGAAGCCGCCCTGCGCGACCGCCGTCTCGAGCCCTTCGGGCAGCGTCGCGAGGACGGTGTCGAAGCTGCTGACCTCGGTCGCCGCGGCGATCGCCGCGGGCGCGTGCGCCTCGTCGAACGCAATGTTCTCGCGCACGCTGCCTTCGAACACCTGCGCTTCCTGCGGGATCAGCGTCGCGCGCGCGCCGAGCTCGCTCAAGCCCAGGTGGGCGACCCCGTCGACCGCGACGTGGCCGCGCTCGGCCAGGTAAAGGCCGGCGAGGACGCGCAGCAGCGTGCTCTTGCCCGAGCCGCTCGGGCCGACGAGCGCGACGCGCTCGCCGCGGTGCAGCATCAGCGAGACGCGGCGGACGCCGGCCGCGCGCCGCTCGCCGTCGCGGACCGGATGCTCGTAGCAGACGTCGCGCGCCTCGATTCGCTGCCAGCCATCGTCGGCGGCGGCGCCGCGCTCGCCCGGCGGATGCGCCGCGCGCGGCGCCGACCAGATCGCGTCGCCGCCGGCGAAGTCGGTGCGCATTCGCGCGAAGCCTTGCAGGTTCGACGCCATCCCGCAGACGACCCAGCTCGCCTGCTGCGCGTACTGGTAGACCATGAAGACGCTGCCGAGCAGGAGCGCGCCGGCGCCGCCGGCGTGCCAGGCATATACCGCGACGAGGAGCCAGCTGAGGAAGACCGTGAGCAGGTCGACGGCGCACCACTTCCATTCGTTGACGACGATCGCTCGCGTCAGCGGCGCGTTGACGGCGTCGCGCCGGCGCGCGAGCGTCCGCTCGCTGCTTCGGGTGAGGCCGAGGCTCAGCAGCGTCGACATGTTGCCGAGGCAGTCGAGCAGCGCCGCGCCGTAGCGCCGCGCGGCGGCATTCTCGACGTGGGCAAGGCGCATCAGCACGCTGTCGAACGCGAACAGGATCGTCGCGACGACGGCAAAGCCGAGCAGCGCGACGCCGCCGCAGAGCGGCGACAGCAGCGCCAGCGCGATCAGCGGGCCGACGAGGTTGACGGCGCTCTGCAGGTAGAGGAACTGGCTCTGTGTGAAGTCGTAGAGCGCATGGCTGCTCTGCGCCATGCGGTGCTGCAGCTCGCCCGGGTGGTGCCGGTCGTGCCACGCGAGCGGCGCGCTCGTCAGTCGCTCGTAGAGGCGCGAGGTGATCGCGTTGCCGACACGGATCGCGACCATCCGCTCGAGGACACGGCCGGGTCCGTGCATCGCCCAGCTGAGCGCGAACGTCGCCAGGATCGCGCCGAGCCACGGCAGCGACGCGCCGAGCACGGTGCTGCCGCCGCGCTGCAACGTGTCGATCGCCTGCGCGGCGAGCCACGGCACGGCGAGCTTGACGAGCTGCGACGAGACGAGGAGCGCGAAGGCGAGCGCCAGCGGCGCCCGCGCGCCCGCCGCGTACGCCCACATCTGTCGATAGAGCGTCGCGACGCTGACCGCGGCAGGCGCCTGCACGTCGGCGACCGAGCCCGACCGGGAGAGCGTTGACATGGGGACGGGAAGCGGCGGCGGCGAGCGGTCTGCGGTGCGCCATTGGACCGTCGCCGGTCGCAACGCAGCGCGGCGAAATGCGGGGCGCAGCGGCGCCAATTCACGCCATGGCCGCGGCACGGCTCACCTGTAAAGAAAGGCAAGGGAGACCCGCGCCCGGGCTGCACGCGCGTCGCCGCGTAGAATTTCGCGGCTGAGCGCGGCATGGAAATCTTCGATTACGACAACGTCCTGCTCTTGCCGCGCAAGTGTCGCGTCGAGAGCCGCTCCGAATGCGACCCCTCGGTCGAGTTCGGGCCGCGCCGGTTCGCCCTGCCGGTCGTGCCGGCGAACATGAAGACGGTGATCGACGAGCGGATCGCCGAGTGGCTCGCCGCCAACGGCTTCTTCTACGTCATGCACCGCTTCGACATCGACAACGTCGACTTCGCGCGGCGGATGCGCGAGAAGAACCTCGTCGTCTCGATCAGCTCGGGCGTCAAGCGCCCCGACTACGCTGTGATCGACCGTCTCGCGAGCGAGGGCGTCGGCGTCGACTACGTGACGATCGACATCGCACACGGCCACGCCGAGACCGTGCACCGGATGATCGAGCACATCAAGACGAAGCTGCCGCAGGCGTTCGTCATCGCAGGGACCGTCGCGACACCAGAGGCCGTGATCGACCTCGAGAACTGGGGCGCCGACGCGACCAAGGTCGGCGTCGGTCCGGGCAAGGTCTGCATCACGAAGCTGAAGACGGGCTTCGGCACCGGCGGCTGGCAGCTCTCGGCGCTCAAGTGGTGCGCGCGCGTCGCGACCAAGCCGATCATCGCCGACGGCGGCATCCGCGACCACGGCGACATCGCCAAGAGCGTTCGCTTCGGCGCGTGCATGGTGATGATCGGGTCGCTGTTCGCCGGCCACGAGGAGTCGCCCGGCCGCACCGTCGAGGTCGACGGCAAGCTCTACAAGGAGTACTACGGCTCGGCGTCCGACTTCAACAAGGGCGAGTACAAGCACGTCGAGGGCAAGCGCATCCTCGAGCCGATCAAGGGCAGATTGGCCGACACGCTGCGCGAGATGAAGGAAGACGTGCAGAGCTCGATCTCGTACGCCGGCGGCACGCGTCTCTCGGACATCCTCAAGGTGAACTACGTCATCCTCGGCGGCGACAACGCCGGCGAGCACCTGCTGATGTAGGACCCTCCGCAACATGAAGATCACGACCCGCTGGCTCGTCGCCGGCCTCATCGCCAGCCTCGCGACGGTGCTCGCCGCGTGCGGCGGCGGCCTGCTCGGCAACCAGGGCCGCATCCGGCTCATCAACGCGACCAACGGGCTCGGCGCGCTCGACCTCCAGGTCGACGGCGCGACCGCGATCAGCGGCGTGCCGCCGGCGAGCGGAAGCGACTACTTCCTGAAGAAGGCCGGCACCTACCCGCTCGACATCCTGCAGACCGGAAGCCCGGCGTCGCTGCTGACGACGACGACCGCGCTCGTCGCCGACAAGCACCAGACCGTCGTCGCCTACAACAGCGGCGGAACGCTGGCGGCGAGCATCCTCGACGACGAGGAAGGCAATCCGAGCAGCGGCAAGGCGAAGTTCCGCGTCTTCAACACCGCGACCGCGAGCGCCGACCAGGTCGACGTCTACCTCATCACAACCGACTGCGGCACGCTCGGCAGCTCCGCCGCGGCGCCGATCGCGACGAGCGTCTCGGGGCTGCAGACGAGCTACCTGTCGCTGTCGTCGTCGGCGACGGCCTACAACGTCTGCATCACGAGCGCCGGCGACAAGACCGACGTCCGGCTCGCGATCCCGTCGTTCGTGCTGAGCGAGAAGCGGATCGTCACCGTCATCCTCGCGCTCGGCGCCGGCGGCTACCTGATGAACGCGATCGTCGTCGACCAGCAGAGCACGGTCGCGCAGGCGCTCAACACGTCGGCGCGCGCGCGCGTCGCGACGAGCGTGCCGACGCCCGTCGACGTGTCGGTGAACGGCACGGCGATCGCCGCCGGCCTGCCGTCGCCCAACGTCGGCCCGTATGTCCTCGTCCCCGCGGGCGCGATCTCGGTCCAGGTCAACGGCCAGCCCGTGACTCCGGTCGCGGCGCTCACGGCCGCTCCGGGCGCCGACGTCACGGTCCTGCTCACGGGCACGAGCACGACGACGCTCCTCGCCGACGACAACACGCCTTCGTCGAGCACTGCGAAGCCCGTCAAGATCCGGCTCGTCAACGGTCTCAACGGCACGACCGCAGCGGCCTCGCTCACGCTCAACAACGTGCTCATCGGCACGGCGGTGGCGTCGCCGCAGGCATCGGGCTATACGCAGGTCGCGTCGAGCGCCGGGCTGGCGCGGCTCGAAGCCAGGCTCGGCGGTCTCTCGTACTACCTGAACCCGACGGCGACGCTCGAATCCGGCCGCGTCTACTCGCTGTTCCTGCTCGGCGACGGCACCGTTCCCGGGAGCACCGGCATCCTGATCCCCGACCGATGAGCGTTCCCGCACGGCCGCTGCGAAGGGAACGCTCCGTCCCGCCCGGCGGGACCGGCCGCAGGCCGAGGGCGCACCCATGAGCGAACGCGAGCTCGCCAAGTCGTTCGATCCCGCGGCCATCGAGGCGCACTGGGGCCCGCTCTGGGAAGAGAGCGGCGTCTACGAGCCGACGCTCGACCCGAACCGGCCGTCGTTCTGCATCCAGCTGCCGCCGCCCAACGTCACCGGAACGCTGCACATGGGGCACGCGTTCCAGCACACGATCATGGACGCGCTTACGCGCATGCACCGGATGCGTGGCGAGAACACGCTGTGGGTGCCCGGCACCGACCACGCCGGCATCGCGACGCAGATCGTCGTCGAGCGCCAGCTGCAGGAGGCGGGGCTCAGCCGTCACGACCTCGGCCGCAAGAAGTTCATCGACCAGGTCTGGGACTGGAAGGAGACGAGCGGCTCGACGATCACGCGCCAGATGCGCCGCATGGGCGACTCGGTGGCGTGGAAGTACGAGTACTTCACGATGGACGAGCGGCTCTCGGCCGTCGTCACCGACACCTTCGTCTCGCTCTACGACGAAGGCCTCATCTACCGCGCCAAGCGGCTCGTCAACTGGGACCCGGTGCTGCTCTCGGCCGTCTCCGACCTCGAGGTCGAGAACGAGGAGCGCGACGGCACGATGTGGCACATCCTCTATCCGTTCAGCGACGGCCCGCAGCCGGACGCGAACGGGCAGCCGATGGCCGGCATGCACATCGCGACGACGCGGCCCGAGACGATGCTCGCCGACGGCGCGCTCGCGGTGCACCCGGACGACGAGCGCTACAAGCACCTGGTCGGCAAGCTCGTCGACCTGCCGCTGTGCGACCGCCGCATCCCGATCATCGCCGACGACTTCGTCGACCGCGAGTTCGGCTCGGGCTGCGTCAAGATCACCGGCGCGCACGACTTCAACGACTACGCGTGCGCGCTGCGCCACGGCATCCCGCTGATCACGATCTTCACGCTCGACGCGAAGATCAACGAGAACGGGCCGAAGGCGTACCAGGGCCTCGACCGCTACGACGCCAGAAAGGCGGTGCTGCGCGACCTCGAGGCGCAGCGCTTCCTCGAGAAGGCGGTGCCGCACAAACACGCGGTGCCGATCTGCGTGCGCACCGGCCAGGTCGTCGAGCCGATGCTCACCGACCAGTGGTTCGTCGCGATGACCAAGCCGGGCCGCGACGGCACGAGCATCGCGAAGAAGGCGATCGACGCGGTCGAGAGCGGAGCGGTCAGGTTCTACCCCGAGCAGTGGGTCAACACCTACAACCACTGGATGCGCAACATCCAGGACTGGTGCATCTCGCGCCAGCTCTGGTGGGGCCACCAGATTCCGGCGTGGTACGGCGCGGGCGGCGAGCTCTTCGTCGCGCGCAGCGAAGAGGAGGCGCGCGCGAAGGCGAGCGCCGCGGGCTATTCGGGAGCGCTGG
>JASLGD010000456.1 GCA_030150305.1 Caldimonas sp.
GGGCTCTGGGGCTTCGGCATCTCGGGCGACTTTCCGCTCGTCCTCGTGCGCCTGTCGCCCGACGACGGAACCGAGCTGCTGCTGCGAATGGCCCGCGCCCACGCTTTCTGGCGCGCGTTCGGCCTGCAGACGGAGATGGCCATCGTGAGCGCCGGGACTCCGGCTCCTCCCGATCGCCAGCAGGAGTGGCTCGAGGCGTTGCGCGGATCGCCAGCAGCAGCGCTGCTCGATCAGCGCGAAGGCGTGTTCCTGCGCACCGCGCGTGCGCTCGACGCGGACGACCGACTGCTGCTGGCAAGCAGCGCACGGCTCGTGCTCGATGCGACAAGGAGCCGCGATGCAGGCGATGCCGCGCCGGCGCCGCAGACAGGCTCGGTCGCGCAACCGCGCGCATCCGCGACGCCAGGTGCGCCGCTGCGCCACACCATCGACGCGACGCCACCACCTGCGCTCCTGTTCGAGAACGACTTCGGCGGCCTTGCGCCGGCACTCGACGAATACGTCGTCACGACGAGCGCCGACCGCATGACGCCGGCGCCCTGGGTCAACGTCATCGCCAACGAACGGTTCGGCACGCTCGTCTCGGAAAGCGGCAGCGCGTCGAGCTGGTGCGAGAACTCGCACGAGTTCAGGCTGACGCCCTGGTCGAACGACCCGGTGAGCGACCCGAACACGGAGGCGTTCTACGTACGCGACGACGAGAGCGGCGCGTTCTGGTCGCCCACGCTCTTGCCCGTGCGCAGCTCCGGAACGTATGCCGCGGTCCACGGCTTCGGCTGCAGCCGCTTCGAGCACGTCGGGGACGGCGTCGAGAGCACGCTCGTCGTCTTCGTCGCTGCCGAAGCGCCGGTGAAATTCTCGGCCCTCACGCTGCGCAACCGATCCGGACGCCGGAGATCCCTGAGCGTGACCGGATACGTGGAATGGGTGCTCGGCGACGAGCGGGCCAAGACCGCCCTGCATGTCGTGACGGAGATCGATCGCGCGACCGGCGCGATCCTGGCACGCAATCGCTACAACACCGATTTTGCCGAGCGCATCGCCTTCTTCGATGTCGACCGCGACCCGCTGGGAGAGGTCGAGGTGTGCGCCGACCGCGGCGACTTCATCGGGCCGGACGGCAGCCTCGCCGCACCGGCTGCGCTCGGCACGCCGCGGCTTTCCGGGCGGTTCGGCGCAGCGCTCGATCCCTGCGCGGCACTGCGCGTCAGGTTCGATCTCGACGACGGCGCCGAGCGCACCGTGGTCTTTCGCTTGGGCGCCGCCGGCGGCGCAAGCGAGGTCAGCCAGCTGGCGCGCTCCTGGCGCGGTGCCGACGTGGCCCGAAGCGAGCTCGAGCGGGTGCGCGCGCGCTGGCGCACGAAGCTCGGCACGGTCACCGTCCGAACGCCCAGCAGCACCGTCGACGCACTCGTCAACGGCTGGCTGCTGTACCAGCTGATCGGCTCCCGGCTCTGGGGCCGGAACGCCTTCTACCAGTCGAGCGGCGCGTTCGGCTTTCGCGACCAGCTGCAGGACGTGCTGGCACTGCTGCACGCAGCACCCGAGCTGACGCGCGCCCACCTTCTTCTTGCCGCATCGCGCCAGTTCGTCGAAGGCGACGTGCAGCACTGGTGGCATCCGCCGTCCGGCAAGGGCATCCGCACGCGTTGCTCGGACGACTACCTCTGGCTTCCGTTCGTGCTCAGCCGCTACGTCGAGACGACCGGCGACCGCGCGCTCCTCGACGAGGAGGTCGCCTTCCTCGGCGGCGCGCCGCTCGCAGACGGCGAGACGTCGCGCTACGAGCTGCCCGAGATCGCCAAGGAATCGGCGAGCGTCTACGAGCACTCGGGGCGGGCGATCCGCCACGGCATGCGGTTCGGCCCGCACGGCCTGCCGCTCATGGGTGCGGGCGACTGGAACGACGGCATGAACCTCGTCGGCGCCGGGGGCCGTGGCGAAAGCGTCTGGCTCGCGTTCTTTCTCATCGCCGTGCTGAAGCGCTTTGCGCCGATCGCGCGCGCTCGCGACGACGCGGCGTTCGCGGACCAGTGCGACGACGACGCAGCGCGCCTGACCGCGCAAGTGGAGGCCACTGGCTGGGACGGGGCGTGGTATCGCCGCGCCTACTTCGACGACGGCTCGCCGCTCGGCTCGGCGAGCAACACCGAGTGCCGCATCGATTCGATCGCGCAGAGCTGGGCCGTGCTGTCGGGCGCGGCGCCGCCCGAGCGCGCCCTGCAGGCGATGGACTCGGTGCACGCGCATCTCGTGAAGGAGCGCGAGCGGCTGGTGCTGCTCCTCGCGCCTCCGTTCGACACGTCGCGTCCATCGCCGGGCTACATCCAGGGCTACGTCCCGGGAGTGCGCGAGAACGGTGGCCAATACACCCACGCCGCGATGTGGGCGGCGATGGCGTACGCCGCGCTCGGCGACGGCGACCGCGCATGGGCCCTGTTCGCGCTGCTCGATCCACTCGGACACGGAGCGAGCGCGCCGCAGGTCGCGACGTACAAGGTCGAGCCGTACGTCGTTGCCGGCGACGTCTACGCGGCGAGCCCGCACATCGGCAGGGGCGGCTGGACCTGGTACACGGGCTCCGCAGGCTGGCTGTACCAGCTGCTGGTGGACGCGCTA
>JASLGD010000448.1 GCA_030150305.1 Caldimonas sp.
GCGCCTTCCGCTTCGCCCTCGGCAAGCCAGGGCGGCGCGACGCGGCCGAGGGTGCTCGTCATCGGCTGCGGCTTCGGCGGCATCGAGGCGGTGCGCGCGCTGTCGAAGGCGCCGGTCGAGATCGTCCTCGTCGATCGCACCAACCACCACCTGTTCCAGCCGCTGCTCTACCAGGTCGCGACCGCCGGCCTGAGCGCGCCCGCGATCAGCGCGCCGATCCGCCACGCGCTGCGCGCCGAGATGGCGCGCGGCAACCTGACGATCCTCAAGGCAGAGGTGCGCGAGATCGACGTCGCCGCGCGCACCGCGACGCTCGAGCGGGGCGACCAGGTCGCATGGGACCACCTCATCGTCGCCGCCGGCGCGATGCACAGCTACTTCGGCCACGACGAATGGGAGCGCTACGCGCCCGGGCTGAAGACACTCGCCGACGCGTTCGCGATCCGCTCCCGCATGATCGGCGCGTTCGAGAACGCCGAGCGCACCGACGACCCCGTCGAGCGCGACCGCTCGCTGACCTTCGTCGTGATCGGCGGCGGCCCGACCGGCGTCGAGATGGCGGGCACGATGATCGAGATCGCGCGCCACACGCTGCGCCGCGAGTTCCGCCGCATCGATCCGGCGACCGCGCGCGTGCTCCTCGTCGAGGGCGCGCCGCGCATCCTCGGCAGCTTCGTCGAGAAGCAGTCGAAGCGCGCCGAGGACGAGTTGCGCCGCCTCGGCGTCGAGGTGCGAACGAACGTGCGCGTGACGGCGATCGACGCCGACGGCGTCGACTGCGAGGCGACGATCGACGGCCGAGCGCACCGCGAGCGCATCGCCGCACGGACGGTGATCTGGGCGGCGGGAGTCGCGGGCGCGCCGCTCGGCGCCGAGCTCGCGCGCGGCACCGGCGCGGTGCTCGATCGCGCCGGCCGTGTCGTCGTCGAGCCCGACCTCAGCATCGCCGGCCACCCCGAGATCTCGGTCATCGGCGACCTCGCGAGCGCGACCAGCCACGGCCCCGACGGCGTGCGGCCGGTTCCCGGCGTCAGCCCGGCCGCCAAGCAGATGGGGCGGACCGCTGCCGCGAACGTCGTGCGCCGGTTGCGCGGCGAGCCGACGCTGCCGTTTCGCTACCGCGACTACGGCAACCTGGCGACGATCGGCCGCAAGGCGGCGGTCGTCGAGCTCGCCGTCCCCGGGCTCGGCGCGCTGCGCTTCGCCGGCTTCGGCGCGTGGCTCTTCTGGCTGTTCGCGCACATCTACTTCCTGATCGGCTTTCGCAGCCGGCTCATCGTGATGCTCGAGTGGGCCTGGGCGTACGTCACCTACGAGCGCGGCGCGCGCGTCGTCGCCGAGACGACGGCGCCGGCGCCGGCGCCGCGGCGCTCCTCCTAAACTCTCCGGTCTCGCTGCCGACGAACGACCATGGACACGCGAACCTCTCCCGCCCGCCTTCGCATCGAACGCCTGCAGGAGCTGCTGCGCGACAGCGGCTCGGCAGCGCTGCTCGTGCCGTCGAGCGACCCGCACCTCTCCGAGTACCTGCCCGAGCGCTGGCAGGCGCGCCGCTGGGCGTCGGGGTTCAACGGCTCGATGGGAACGCTCGTCGTCACGACCGACGGCGCCGCGCTCTTCGCCGACAGCCGCTACTGGGTGCAGGCCGAGCGCGAGCTCGCCGGCAGCGGCATCGAGCTGGTCCGCATCAAGACTCCGGGAGCGGCGACACACGTCGACTGGCTGTGCGAGCACGTCGCGCGCGGCGCGACCGTCGCGGTCGACGGCAGCGTGCTGTCGCTCGCGGCGGCCAGGCACCTGCGCGACCGCCTCGAGCGCTGCGGCATCGCGCTGCGCACCGACGTCGACCTCTTCGAGCGCGCGTGGCCCGAGCGACCGCAGGCGCCGGCGGCGCCGGTCTACGAGCACCGCGGCCCCGAGGCGCCGCATCCGCGCGCCGACAAGCTCGCGCACGTGCGCGCAGCGATGCGCGAGCTCGGCGCGACGCACCACCTCGTCTCGACCGTCGACGACATCGCGTGGCTGCTCAACCTGCGCGGCGCCGACGTCTCGTACAACCCGGTCTTCCTCGGCCACGCGCTCCTCGACGGCGAGCGCGCGACGCTGTTCGTCGGCGCCGGCAAGGTCGACGACGCGCTCGCGCGTGCGCTCGCCGCCGACGGCGTCGCGCTCGCGCGCTACGAAGACGTCGCCGCCGCGCTCGCGGCGCTTCCCGCAAGCGCGCGGCTGCTCGTCGATCCGAAGCGAACGACGCTCGGCCTCGTCGAGCAGAGCGGTGCCGCGCGCGTCGAGGCGACCAACCCGAGCACGCTCGCCAAGAGCAGGAAGAGCGCCGCCGAGGCGGCCAACGTGCGTCGCGCGATGATCGAGGACGGCATCGCGATGGCCGAGTTCTACGCCTGGTTCGAGGCCGCGCTCGCCGATCCTGCGCGCAAGGCACCGATCACCGAGCTGACGATCGACGAGAAGCTCGCCGAGTTCCGCGCCAGGCGGCCCGGCTACGTCGGCCCGAGCTTCGCGACGATCGCCGCGTTCAAGGCGAACGGCGCGATGCCGCACTACCGCGCGACGCCCGAGTCGCACGCGACGATCGAAGGCGACGGCCTGCTGCTCGTCGACTCGGGGGCGCAGTACCGCGGCGGCACGACCGACATCACGCGGATGTGGCCGATCGGCACGCTCGGCGACGCCGAGCGCCGCGACGTCACGCTCGTCCTGCGCGGCACGATCGCGCTCAGCCGTGCGCGCTTTCCGCGCGGCACGCCGGGCCCGATGCTCGACGCGATCGCGCGCGCGCCGCTGTGGGAGCACGGCCTCGATTTCGGCCACGGCACCGGGCACGGCGTCGGCTACTTCCTGAACGTCCACGAAGGTCCGCAGACGATCTCGCGCGTCCTCGTCGAGCCGGCGATGGCGATGGAGCCGGGGATGATCACGAGCATCGAGCCGGGCGTCTACCGGCCCGGACAGTGGGGCGTGCGGGTCGAGAACCTCGTCCTCAACGTGCCCGCGGCCGGCGTCGGCGACGCGTTCGGCGAGTTCCTCGAGTTCGAGACGCTGTCGCTCTGCCCGATCGACACGCGTTGCCTCGATCGAGCGCTCCTGCGCGCCGACGAGATCGCCTGGCTGAACGCCTACCACGCGACCGTCGCTGCGCGGCTCGCGCCCGGCCTCTCGGGCGCCGCGCTCGACTGGCTGCGCCGCCGCACGGCGCCGATCTGACGCGCCCGCCGCGGCGCTGGAGCCCGAGCGGGCGGTCCTCGACCGCCCATCCGCGTCGCCGGCCAAGCGTGCATTTTCAACGGCGCAAGGGCCCCGCCACGAGCACGGGCGCCTCAGGTCGATAGCCTCGTCGCGGCGCCGGGCAGGACGCGTCCCCGACGCTCTCAAGGTGGCGCGCGCGGTACCGAAATCGCATGGGCGTCAGGGTGCTCCCGCCGGGGATCACTTCGTCACCTTGCGGCAGGAGCTCCCTAGGTTCCCATGAACGTCTCCGATAGCCACGGGCTGCTGCCCCCGGTCCTCGGCTTCGCGGTCAGCGCGGCGCTGCTGTGGATCGGCGCCGAAGTCTTCGCGGCGGCACGCAGCCGCGCACGCGGCGCGATGCGGCGGCTGCAGGCGTGTGCGATCGTGCTCGCCGGGTTCGGCCTCTGGTGGCCCGGGCACTTCGCCGCCGTTCCCGACGACGCCGGCTTCACGCTGCTCGGCCTGTCGGTCGGCGGCATCCTGGCGTGGACGCTCGCCGGCGCGGCCTTCCTCACCGCCGTTGCCGCGACGCGGCGCACGGTGCCGGCGTTCGCGAGCCTCGCCGTCGCCACCCTGCTGCTCGCCTACGGCCACTCGGTGTTCGCGACGCCGGCGCTCTTTCGCGCCGTCGCCGCCGTCGGGCCGTGGGGTCCGGGGCTGTCGGTGTTCGTGCTCGCGACGACGCTGGTCGGCCTCGGGCTCGAGTTCAAGGCGAGCAAGAAGCTCGTCGCGATCCGGATCGGCGCCGCCACGCTATGTGCCGCCCTGCTGGCGACCGCCGCTGCCGCGGGCGCCGACAACACCGCCACCGCACCGGCGTGGCCGGAGGCGCTCGTCGTCGCTGCGCTGGTCGGCCTCGGCCTGGCGATGCTCGAAGCGCTGCACGGCGGCGCGCCGCATGACGACGAGCCGGTGCGCCGGCCCGCGCAGGCGGCGCCGACCGTCGACAGCCTGACCCAGCTGCCGACCCGCGTCTACTTCGAGGACCGCCTCGCTGCCGCGGCGACGAAGGCCGATGCGAACTCGAGCCGCCTCGCGCTCCTCTTCATCGACCTCGATGGCTTCAAGCCCGTCAACGACACCTACGGACACTCGATCGGCGACCTCGTGCTCGAGCAGGTCGGCCAACGGCTGAAGGCGATGTCGCGCGGCAAGGACGTGGTCGCGCGCGTCGGCGGCGACGAGTTCCTGCTCCTGCTCACCAACGTGCAGTCGCAGGAGGCGATCGCGCACGTCGCGGATCGCCTGATCCAGGGCCTCTCGGCGCCGTACGCCGCCGAGGGCCGCGAGGTGATGATCTCGTGCTCGGTCGGCATCGCGACGTACCCCGACGGCTGCAGCCACGCCAAGCTGATCGCGCGCGCCGACGCCGCGATGTACGCGTCGAAGCGTGCCGGCGGCTCGAACCACTGCTTCTACTCGAGCGCGATGGACGCCGACGCCGAGGCGCAGTTCGAGCTGCTGCGCGACCTGCGCAAGGCCGTAGCCGCGAAGCAGTTCGAGCTGCTCTACCAGCCCAAGATCGACACCAAGAGCGGCAAGGTGACCGCCGTCGAGGCGCTGCTGCGCTGGAAGCATCCGACCCGCGGAACGCTGCTGCCGAGCACCTTCATCCCGATCGCCGAGCGCTTCGGCCTGATCGGCCAGATCGGCAACTGGGTGATCGAGGACGCGTGCCGCGCCAGCCGCGCGTGGCGCGAGAAGGGCGTGCGGATGCGCGTCGCGATCAACCTGTCGGCGCACCAGATGCGCCAGGACGACATCGTCGAGCGCATCACCGGGGCGCTGCGCGAGCACAAGATCCATCCGTCGCTGCTGACGTGCGAGATCACCGAGTCGGCGGCGATGGAGGACACGAAGACGACGCAGGCGACGTTCCGCCGCCTCGGCGAGCTCGGCGTGCACATGTCGATCGACGACTTCGGCACCGGCTATTCGAGCCTGAGCTACCTGAGAAGGCTGCCGGCCGAGGAGCTGAAGATCGACCGCACGTTCATCCAGGACCTCGAGCACAGCGCCGACGCGCGCGCCGTCGTCGATGCCGTCATCAAGCTCGCCCACGCGCTCGGCCTCAAGGTCGTCGCCGAGGGCGTCGAGAACCAGCGCCAGCAGCAGGTGCTCATGAAGATGGGCTGCGACGAGCTGCAGGGGTTCCTGTTCGCCAAGCCGATGTCGGCGCGCGCGCTCCTGCTCTGGGCCGTCAACGACCGCTCGTCCGAAGGCTCGGTGTTCAAGCCGTCGCTCTTCGACGAGACGCGCCAGCAGGACGCGGCGGCGACCGTCCGCCGCGCCTGACGCGCGCTTCCCGGCGCCGCCGGCGCCTTGCAACCAGGTGTTGCCGGGCGCCGTTCGTCGGCGAGGCCGCCGGGCTGCACGGCGGTGCGGCGCGGCGTTCGTCGGCGCAGAACGCGGCTCGTCCGCCGCAAACCGCGCTCCGTCGCAAGCCGCTGGGAAGGCGAGAGCGCGCTCTCTACATTCACGCCCAACGCGCCACCCGGTGCGCCCAGACAGAAGGAGCCGACCATGACCACCGAGAACGTCTTCTCCGCCGTCCTCACGCTCAGCCTGATGGCGGGCGGCGCGGTCGCGTTCGGCTCGGAGCTCGGGCAGGCGCCGAAGGCGCCGGCCAGGGTCGCCGCCGCCGTCGTGACGCTGCCGACGGTGACCGTCGTCGGGCGCCGGATCGCGGCCGCCGATGCGATCACGCTGCCGGCGGTCACGGTCATCGGACGGCGTGCCGCGCCGGCCGCGGTCGCCGCTGCCGAGCCGCTGGTGCTGCCGACGGTGACGGTCGTCGGCTGCCGCGGCGCGTCGACCGAAGTGGCCGCCGAGACCGAGAGCGTCGAGCAACGCGTGCAGTGAGCCGAGCGGCCGTCCCCCGGCGGCCTTCGATCCTCGCCGCAACGGCCGCCTTCGGGCGGCCGTTGTCGTTTTCGCGTCAGGCGCCGGCGCGCTGCAGGCGCGCCGCGAGGGCCTGCTCGAGCGTGTCGGCGCTGTCGGCGAGATGCGCTCGCGTCTCCTCGCTCAGACCCTGGCGGCGGCTCGCCGCGCGGATCTTGTCGAGCAGCGCGTGCGCCTGCACGCGCACGAGGCTGCGCGTGTCGGCGCGCGCCGCGGCGGCGGGCCGCAGCAGCAGCGCCGAGATCCGGTTGATGTGCTCGCGCTGGATGTCGCGGCGCAACGGCGCGATCTCGCTCTTGGTGTCGAGCTCGCTCCACACCGCCTGCGTCAGCCGACCGTACAGCTCGGACATGCGCAGCGCCCGGGCGTTCCCGCTCGGCGCCTTCTCGCTGCTCTCGAGCAGCCGCGTCGCGACGGTGTCGCTCATCAGCTGCGCGAGCAGCGCGCGCTGCAGCCCGAGCACCTGCTCCGACGGCGAATAGTCGGTCTGCGCCGAGCCGTCGCCGCCGCGCAGCGCCTCCCAGCGCTCGCTGAAGTCGGTGCCGAGCTTCCTCTGCAACGCCGGCGAGACGCGGAAGCTGTCGGCCGAGAGCAGGCTGCCGGTGATGAGGTCGAGCGCGTCGCGCTGCTCCGCTGCCGGCACCGGCGAGAGCGGGTCGCGGCCGGTGCCGGGCGCGTCGCGCAGCGTGCGAACGCCGCCGATCTGGCGCGACAGCACGTTCGCGGCGCGCGCGACGTCGCGCAGCGCGTAGCTCACCGAGCGTTTCAGCACGTTGTAGTCCTGGTCGGGACGCAGCGTTCGCGTCTCCTGGCGCTTCAGCAGCTCCTGCGCGATCGCGATCCGCTTCTTCGCGAACGCGATGACGTCGCTGCCGAGGTCGAACTGCAGCGTCTCGGGGTCGACGCCGATGAAGTTGTCCTCGTCGGTGCCGTACGCGAGCAGCGGCTCGGCGCTGCGGCCGGCGATCTTCTCGAGCGCGGCGCGCTCCTGGGCCGCGGTGAGGCCCGACGGCAGCGGCTTGTACGCGTACTCGATCGCCCAGTAGTCGTACGGCCCGAGCGTGTCGTTGAACGGCGTGCCGTAGCGCTCGCGCGGCTCGTCGGCGGCATTGAGGTTGATCGGCGCGTACTCCATCACCGAGCCGGCGATGCCGTTCGCCTTCGTGAACGCCGGATCGGCGAGCTGCTGCTGCGAATACACGCGCGACGCGCGGAAGTTGTGGCGCAGGCCCAGCGTGTGGCCGACCTCGTGCATCGTCACGTCCTTGAGGTAGGCGTTGACGAACGCCTCGGCCTCGGGGCTGCCGGGCTCGAGGTCGCCGCGCGCCTCGAGCACGTCGCTCGCGTACGTCATCTGCTCGGCGGCGGCGTCGCCGTAGATGCAGAGCTTGCCGGCGAGCAGGCGCGCGAGTTGCTCGGGCGACGGGTTGGCGGGACCGAAGGCGTCCTCGACTCCGCCGGCGAGGATCTGCGAGCGCGCGGCGCGGATGTTGCGCGACGACAGGCTCTCGATGCCGATGTCGGCGTCGAGAATCTCGCCGTTGCGCGGGTCGACGTGGCTCGGCCCGATCGCGCCGAACGTCGGCGACGCGTTCGTCATCCAGCGGATCGACGCGCGGCCGAAGTCGAGCGTGTCGAAGTCGGCGTTGTCGGGCTGCACCTCGACGCGGATCGCGTCCTTGAAGCCGATCTTCTCGAAGGCCTTGTTCCATTCGAGGACGCCGGCGGTGATCGCGGGCCGGTACTTGACCGGGATCGTGCGGTCGAGCCAGTAGACGATCGGCTTGACCGGCTCGGAGAGCGGCGCGCTCGGGTCCTTCTTCTCGAGCCGCCAGCGGTTGACGAAGCGCTGCCGCGGCGTTCGCTGCAGGTCGTTGCTGAAGTCGTAGCGGCCGCTCTCGAAGTAGCCGACGCGCGCATCGGCGGGGCGGCCGTGCATCGGCTCGGCCGGCAGCCGCGCGAGCGAATAGTGGATCGTGAGGAAGAGGCTGCGCGGATCGGGCAGCGAGCGCGGCGCCGACGGCGCGAGCCCCGGCGGCATGCCGGGCTGCGGCACCGAGATCGACGCCGTCGCGTAGTGGCCGAGCACCTCGAGGACGAGCGCGTCGGGAGTCGAGCGCGCCTGCGTGATCGCCGAGTTGCGCGCGTCGAACGCGTAGCCCTGGCGATACGTCCGCTGCAGCTCCATGCCGAAGGCGAGCAGGTCGGCGAGGAAGAGCGAGTTCGCCTCGACGAGCACCGCCTTGTGCTCGGGCTCGGGCAGGCTCAGCACCGGCGCGCTCGCGAGCAGGCTCGGCGAATAGCCGGCCGCGATCGCGGCGGCTTCCGGAGTGCCCGGCGTCGCCACGTAGCCGACGTTCAGCCAGATCAGCTGCACCTGGTTGTGGATGCGGCGGAACTCGACGATGCCGTCGTCCTGCATCAGGCCGCCGTAGAAGTTGCGCTCGCCGATGCCGGTCTTCAGCTTCGGCGAGAGGAAGAACGGCTTGTCGAAGTCGTCGGGCTTGAGCTCGAGCCAGACCTTGTCGTCCTTCTGCCAGAACGCGAACACGCCGTCGGTCCGCTTCGCGTCCTTGACGACGTCGGCGAACGGCCTCAGGCCGCCTGCGGCCGCGACGACCGGCGGCGCGCCGGGCGGCCGCAGCCCGGACGCCGCGCCGCCGGGCCCGGTGACTCCGCTCGGCGCGGACGCGCTCGCGGTCGGCGCCGGAGCGCCGTTGATGAACGTCTGGAACGTCGTGCAGCCGGTCAGCACGGCGCCGGCCGCGGCGACGATGCCGAGCGCGCGGGCTGGAGTGAAGCGGGGCATGGAGATCCTCGGCGGAGGCCAATGAGCGCGTTCGATGGTACGGCGCAGATTTGGTTCGCGAAACGGGCGAAATTCGCGGCCGGGCCCTCAGCGCGTCGCAATGCGCGCTAGTGCATCGGCCGGAAGCGCAGCCGGTGCGGCCGCGCGCCCTCCTCGCCGAGGCGCTTCTTCTTGTCGGCCTCGTACTCCTGGTAGTTGCCGCCGTAGAAGAACCACTTCGAGTCGCCCTCGGCGGCGAGGATGTGGGTGCAGATGCGGTCGAGGAACCAGCGGTCGTGGCTGATGAC
>JASLGD010000458.1 GCA_030150305.1 Caldimonas sp.
CAGGCCAGGGCCGGGGGACATGGAGGAAATCGGCCACCCGCCGCCCGCGCCCGCAGTGCGCCACTGCGTGCCTCACCGCATGCCCCGGCGTGCGACACGCCTTCGCCAAGTGCGCACGCGTGCACAGCCCATGCGCCATCGCTATCGCAACCGCAACGCGGCGCACAATCGTCGCGATGCGCTCTCTCCTTCTCGCTCTGGTGCTGACCTGCGCAACGGCGCGCGCGTTCGCAGTCGAGATCTGCGAGCTGAACGGGCAGCACGTCAATCCGGCCAACGGCGGCACGACCGCGGGCAAGTCGGGGCTGATGCGCTGCCGCGATGGCGAAGGCGGACCGGTCGTGCGCGAGCAGGAGCTGAAGAACGGCGTCTTCGTGGGCGTCGTGCGCACGTTTCGCGACGGCCAGCTCGAGCGCGAGCACCGCGTCAACGAGCGCGGCAACCGCGAAGGGCTCGCGCGCGAGTATTCGGTCGGCGGCGGCAAGGCGGTGCTCGTGCGCGAGGAGACGTATCGGGACGGCCGCGGCGTCGGGCTGGTGCGGGCGTGGTACCCGAGCGGGCAACTGCGCCGTGTCGGCTTCCTGGACGAGGAAGGCCGCGAGCTCGCGTTCGCCGAGTTCACCGAGCAGGGCAAGCTGTACGACCTGCGCTGCGCGTCGCGGCCCGTGCTCGGCAGCGACGCCGACGATGCGCGCTGGTGCGGTCACGTCGGCGGGCCGTCGACGGTCGCGCTCTACAACGGCAAGGGCGCCGAGAAGGCGCGCGTCTCGTACGAACGCGGCGAGCCGAGGAAGAGCGAGCTGCTCGGCGACGCCGGCGCCGTCCGCGAGCTGCACGAAGCGACCGCCGACGGCGGCGTCGATCGCACGTTCTACGGCGACGGTACCAGGCGACGCGAGGTGCGCTGGGTGCAGCCGGGCGGCGATCGCGCGCGTCGCGTGACGACGCTCGAGCAGGAATTCCACGAGAGCGGCAAGCTCGTCCGCGAGCGCCGCTATCGCGCCGGCGAGCGCGGCGGCGAGCTCGTGGCGGAGCGGACGTGGTACCTCAACGGACAGCCGAAGGAGGCGAGCGAGTACAGCGTCGCCGCCGACGGCAAGACGCTGCGCCACGAGACCGAGTTCCACGACAACGGCAGGAAGGCGTTCGAGGGCGAGTGGCGCGTCGCGGCCGCGGGCGAGCGGCGCGGCGCCGCGCAGCCGACCGGCGTGCACCGCAGCTGGGACGAGACGGGGCGTCTGCGCGCCGAGCGCTTCTTCGACGAGCGCGGCCGCGTCACGCGCGAGCGCGAGCTCGACGCGAGCGGTGCGGTCGTTCGCGACGATGAGGTCTTCGAGGACGGCTCGCGCAAGGCGTTCGGAAGGTGATCGCGATGGACGAGTTCGACTTCATCGTCGTCGGCGGCGGCTCCGCAGGGTGCGTCGCCGCCGCGGGACTGAGCGAAGACCCGACGCAGCGCGTCTGCCTGCTCGAAGCGGGGCCCGCCGACGCGAGCGCGCTCATCCACTGCCCCGGCGCTCTCGCGCTGCTCGCGCGCACCGGCCGCTTCAACTGGTCGTTCGACACCGTGCCGCAGGCCGGGCTCGGCGGCCGACGCGGCTGGCAGCCGCGCGGCAAGGTGCTCGGCGGCTCGAGCTCGGTCAACGCGATGATCTACGTGCGCGGCCAGCGCGAGGACTACGACGGCTGGGCCGCCGAGGGCAACGCGGGTTGGGGCTGGGACGACGTGCTGCCGCTCTTCAAGCGCGCCGAGCACAACGAGCGCGGCGCCGACGCGTTCCACGGCGTCGGCGGCCCGCTCAACGTGACGGACCTGCAGAGCCCGCACCGCTTCGGTCCGATCTTCGTCGACGCCGCGCGCCAGGCCGGCCATGCGATCAACCGCGACTTCAACGGCGCGACGCAGGAAGGCTTCGGCCTCTACCAGGTGACGCACAAGGGCGGCGAGCGCTTCAGCGCCGCCAAGGCGTACCTGCGGCCGGCGCTCGCGCGCGGCAACCTGCGCGTCGTCACCGGAGCGCACACGATGCGCATCGTCGTCGAAGGTCGGCGCGCGGTCGGCGTCGAGGTGCGGGTCGGCGGCGAGACGCGCACGATCGGCGCCCGGCGCGAGGTGCTGCTCGCCGCCGGCGCGCTGCAATCGCCGCAGCTCCTCATGCTCTCGGGGATCGGGCCGGGAGCACACCTGCAGTCGCTCGGCATCGCCGTGCAGCACGACCTGCCCGGCGTCGGCCGCGCGCTGCACGACCACGTCGACGTCGTCCAGGTGCTCGACGCGCCGCACCTGAAGGATCTGTTCGGCGTCTCGCTCGCCGGCGCGTGGAACGCGCTCCGGGGCATCGTCGAGTGGCGGCGCCACCGCACCGGCCTGCTGACGACGAACTACGCGGAAGCAGGCGGCTTCCTCCGCAGCGCGCCCGGCGTCGATCGCCCCGACCTGCAGCTGCACTTCGTGATCGGCAAGCTCGTCGACCACGGCCGCAAGACCGTGCTCGGCCACGGCTACTCGTGCCACGTCTGCCTGCTGCGGCCGAAGAGCCGTGGCAGCGTGACGCTGGCGAGCCCCGATCCGTTCGCCGCGCCGGCGATCGATCCCAACTTCCTCGCCGAGCGCGACGACGTCGACCGGCTCGTGCGCGGCTTTCGCGAGATGCGGCGCATCCTCGCGCAGCCGGCGCTCGCGGGCCACGGCGCGCGCGAGCTGCCGATCTCGGCCAAGGCTGCGAGCGACGCCGAGATCGAGGCGTTCGTGCGCGGCCACGCGGACACGATCTACCACCCGGTGGGAAGCTGCCGGATGGGCAACGGCGCGCTCGACGTCGTCGACGCCGCGCTGCGCGTTCGCGGCGTCGCGGGCCTGCGCGTCGTCGACGCGTCGATCATGCCGTCGATCGTCAGCGGCAACACCAATGCGCCGACGATCATGATCGCGAGCAAGGCGGTCGAGCTTATTCGCGCCGAGGCGCGGCGCTCGCTCGCGACGCCGCTCACCGCGCCCGACGTCCATCGAATGGAGCACTAGCAAGCACATGAAGACGAGAGCCGCGGTCGCCTGGAAGGCAGGCGAGCCGCTCACCATCGAAACCGTCGACCTCGAAGGACCGCGCGCAGGCGAGGTGCTGGTCGAGGTCAAGGCGACCGGCATCTGCCACACCGACTGGTTCACGCTCTCGGGCGCCGACCCCGAAGGGCTCTTTCCCGCGATCCTCGGCCACGAAGGCGCCGGCATCGTGCGCGAGGTCGGCGCCGGCGTGACGACTCTTGCGCCCGGCGACCACGTCATCCCGCTCTACACGCCCGAGTGCCGGCAGTGCAAGTTCTGCCTGTCGCGAAAGACGAACCTGTGCCAGCAGATCCGCGCGACGCAGGGCAAGGGCCTGATGCCCGACGGCACGAGCCGCTTCTCGCTCGACGGCAAGCCCATCCTGCACTACATGGGAACGTCGACGTTCGCCAACCACATCGTCGTTCCCGAGATCGCGCTCGCGAAGATCCGCGACGACGCGCCGTTCGACGTCGCGTGCTACATCGGCTGCGGCGTCACGACGGGAGTCGGCGCCGTCATCTTCACGGCCAAGGTCGAGGCCGGAGCGAACGTCGTCGTGTTCGGGCTCGGCGGCATCGGCCTCAACGTCATCCAGGGCGCGCGGCTCGTCGGCGCGAACCGGATCGTCGGCGTCGACGTCAACCCGGCGCGCGAGGAGATCGCACGGCGCTTCGGCATGACGCACTTCGTCAATCCGAAGGAGGTCGCGAGCGTCGTCGACCAGGTCGTGCAGCTCACCGACGGCGGCGCCGACTACAGCTTCGAGTGCATCGGCAACGTCGAGACGATGCGTCAGGCGCTCGAGTGCTGCCACAAGGGCTGGGGGCAGTCGATCATCATCGGCGTCGCGCCGGCAGGCGCCGAGATCGCGACGCGGCCGTTCCAGCTCGTGACCGGGCGGCGCTGGCTCGGCACCGCGTTCGGCGGCGCGCGCGGCCGCACCGACGTGCCGCGGATCGTCGACTGGTACATGGACAAGCGCATCGCGATCGACGAGCTGATCACGCACCGCCTCTCGCTCGACGAGATCAACCGCGGCTTCGAATTGATGAAGCGCGGCGAGTCGATCCGCTCGGTCGTCGTCTACTGACGGCGCGCTCGGCCTGCGGGCCCGCGTAACGACGCTTGCCGATCGTCACAGACCGAGCGCGCGCCGGCGGCTATTCTGGCCTCGGGGACTGGCGGAGACCTCCGAAGAGAGCGCGCTGATGAAGACGATCTGGCGAACCCTTTGGCAGCAGAACGACATCGTCGTCTGCCGTGACGGCAGCGAGGTCGATCGACTGCCCGGCGAGCGCATCGCGCGCGTCCTCCTCGTCTATCGCGGCCAGGGCGAGATGCCCGGCGACATCGTGCAGAGCGTCGTCGAGCTCGCGGGCGACGGCGGCTATGCGCTGCTCGAGCCGCTCACCGGGTTCGCCGACCGCGTCAACTTCGAGCGGCAGTCGTTCTGGCGCGATCGCCAGTGCGTCTATTGGGTGCCGGCGACCGAAGCGGTGCTGCCGTGGCGGCTGCGCTTCGGGATCTGGCGCGTCGACGCCGGCGAGCGCGCGTACCGGCGGCTCTCGCACGAGGACCTCGCCGCGACGGTGGCGCGCTGGCCGCTCGCCGGGCCGCAGACGTGGGAAGAGAGGAAGCGGCTGCGGGTCGCCCGCAGCCTGCCGTTTTCCGACCTCGTCCAGCGCGCGCCCGCCTGAGGACCGCACCGGCCGCGGCGGCCGCTGAAGGAAGAAAGCCCGGCGGTGCCGGGCTTCTTGATTTCGGAGCTGGCGCTCAGGCGGCGGGGGCCGACGCCTTCTTCGAGCTCTTCTTGGCGTGGGTCTTGGTCGAGTGGTGCGACTTCGACGACGCCGGCGACTTCATCGACGACGACTCGGTCGCCATCGGCTTGGTGGACGCGGCCGGGGCCGACGCGGCTTGGGCGAACGCGCCGACGCTGACGGCCGAGGCGACGAGGGCAACGAGGAGGGTCTTCATGGAGGTTTCCTTTTCGGGTGGGATGGGAGCCGAATGCTCGGGTCGACAACGCCGCGCGCACGACCCTGGTTGACACATCGGCGCGTCTTTTGTCGACCGGCCCGTTCGCTACTCGAACCTCGATTCGCGCAGCCACTTGGTCGCCACCCACTTCTCGCCCGCGGTGACCGGCGCCCCACCATGGAGCGTGCGCGTCGACGGGTGCGGCCGGTCGTAGCTGAAGAAGACCGCGTTGCCCTGCACCGGGGCGACCTCGAGGCCGATGTCGGGGAAGACGGTCGCACCGCCGGCCTCGGGCGTGTTGAGGTAGCAGACGATCGACGCGACGCGCTGGCCGCCGCGCTTGAGGATCGTCGGCGTTCCCGGCTCGGCCGGATCGAAGTAGTCGTAGTGCGGCCGGTACTCGGCGCCGGGCCGGTAGCGCAGGACCTGCAGGCCCTCGCCGTTCTCGACCGGCCAGTCGACGAGCACGGCGAGGCGCTGCTCGAGGCGGGCGCAGACCGGGAACTCGGCCGGCTTGAAGAACATGCCGTCGCTCGTGCGCGCCGCATTGACGGCGCTGCCACCGGTCGACGTCTCGACCGTCTCCGAGCGCGTCAGCCGCGACCGCGCGAGCGCGATCATCTCGCCGCACTCTTCGGGCGAGAGCAGGTCGGCGACGACGACGATGCGCGGCGACTGCATCGCGAGGATGACGCGGACGTCGCGGTCGCCGGCATGCACCATCGGCTGCCCTGCGGCGAGCGCGCCGCCGGGCACCGGACGCCCCGGGCCGCCGTCGTCGTCGTTGGCCGACGCGGTGCCGTTCGGCGAGGCGAGGTGCTCGCGCATCGTCGTCTCGAGCGCGTCGAGCGCGACCGCCTCGTCCCAGCCGCTCGCCTTCATCGCATCGAGGACGATGTCGGGCGGATGGCCGGCCGCGGCCTGCGCGACGATCCAGCGGCGCAGCTCGGCGGTGATCGGCTGGTGTTGCGGCATGCGACGATTTTGCCGGACGGGGCTGCGCGCGATCGGTCGCGCGCCGGCGCGTTCGCATCGGCGAGCGAGAAGCGTTACCGGAAGTCGCGGCTGCGGCTGACGAGGCCCTTCAGCAGCGGCGAGTGGTCGATCAGGCGCGACGCGACGAGGTGCATCACCGCCTCGTCGCCCTCGCCTTCGCGCTGCCACTGGCCGTAGACGGTGAGGAGCTGGGCGCCGAGCAGCGGCTTTCGCTGCGTTTCGGCGACGCGCGGCCAGACGATGACGTTGACCGCGCCGGTCTCGTCCTCGAGCGTGACGAAGACCGTGCCCTTCGCCGTCTCGGGCCTCTGGCGGTGCGTGACGAGGCCGCTCGCGCGCGCGAGCCGCCCGCTCGGGAACGTGCGCAGGCGCGCCGCCGGCTCGACCTTGTAGCGCGCGAGGTGCTCGCGCAGGAGCGCGAGCGGATGGCGGTTCAGCGTCAGGCCGAGCGCGCGGTAGTCGGCGAGCGTCTCCTCGCCTTCGCTCGGCGGCGCGAGCGCGACCGGTGCCTCGTGTACGCGCGTCGCGCGCAGCATCTCGGTCGGCCGCGTGTCGATGCCCGCGACGGCCCACACCGCCTGGTGACGATGGCCGGTGAGGCTCTCGAGTGCGCCGGCGTCGGCGAGCGCGGCGAGCGCGTGCGCGTCGAGGCGCGCGCGCCGCGCGAGATCCTCGGGCGATGCGAAGCGCGCCGCGGCACGCGCCTCGACGATCCGCTTGCCCGCCTCCTCGGCGAGGCCCTTGACGCGGTTGAGGCCGAGCCGCACCGACTGCCGCAGGCCTTCGCCGAGCGCACCGGCGCCGTCGTGCTTCGCCGGCACGACGTCGCCTTCGAGCGTGCTCTCCCACTCGCTGATCGCGACGTCGACCGGTCGCACGTCGACGCCGTGCTCGCGCGCGTCGCGCACGAGCTGCGCCGGCGCGTAGAAACCCATCGGCTGCGCGTTCAGCAAGCCGCACAGGAACGCGTCGGCGTGGTGGCACTTGATCCAGCTGCTGACGTACGCGAGCAGCGCGAAGCCGGCGGCATGGCTCTCGGGAAAGCCGTATTCGCCGAAGCCCTGGATCTGCTTGAAGATGCGCTCGGCGTACTCGAGCGTGTAGCCCTTCTCGACCATGCGGCCGACGAGCCGCTTGTGGAACGGGCTCAAGCCGCCGCGCCGCTTCCACGCGGCCATCGCGCGGCGCAGCGCGTCGGCCTCGCCGGCGCTGAAGTCGGCGGCGAGCATCGCGATCTGCATCACCTGCTCCTGGAAGATCGGCACGCCCTTCGTCCGCATCAGCGCCGGCTTGAGCTCGTCGGGGCAGTCGACGTCTTCGTCGGCGAGATGGCGGTTGTTCAGGTACGGGTGGACCATGCCGCCCTGGATCGGGCCCGGCCGCACGATCGCGACCTCGACGACGAGGTCGTAGTAGCAGCGCGGCTTCAGGCGCGGCAGCATGCTCATCTGCGCGCGGCTCTCGATCTGGAAGACGCCGACGGTGTCGGCGCGGCAGATCATGTCGTAGGTCGCGGCGTCGCCATCGGGGATGTCCTGCATCTCCAACGCACGAGTGCGGCCGAGCTTGGCGCCGATGTGCACGAGCGCACGCCGGATCGCGCTCAGCATGCCGATCGCGAGGATGTCGACCTTGAGGAGGCCGAGCGCGTCGAGGTCGTCCTTGTCCCACTGGATGACGCTGCGGTCGGGCATCGCCGCGTTCTCGACCGGCACCAGCTCGGCCATCCGCCCTTTCGCGATGACGAAGCCGCCGGGATGCTGCGAGAGGTGGCGCGGGAACGAGATCAGCTGCGCGGTGAGCTGCATCCACAGGCGCACGATCGGCGCCTCGGGATCGAACCCGCTCTCGCGCAGACGCTCGTCGGGGATGCCGCGGCCGTCGAACCAGTGGTGGCCCTTGGACACCGCTTCGATGCGCTGCAGGTCGATGCCGAGCGCGCGGCCGGCGTCGCGCAATGCCGAGCGCGGCCGGTAGCAGACGACGATCGCCGTCAGCGCGGCCCGGTGCCGACCGTACTTGCGATAGATGTACTGGATCACCTCCTCGCGCCGCTGGTGCTCGAAGTCGATGTCGATGTCGGGCGGCTCGTTGCGCTCGACGCTGATGAAGCGGCCGAAGAGGAGCGTCGCTCGCCGCGGGTCGACCTCGGTGACGAAGAGGCAGTAGCAGACGAGCGAGTTGGCGGCGCTGCCGCGGCCCTGGCAGAGGATCCCCTGCTCGCGCGCCCACGCGACGATGTCGGCGACGGTGAGGAAGTACGCCTCGTACTTCAGCTCGGCGATCACCGCGAGCTCGCTCTCGATCGTCGCGCGGTGCTCCGCCGGCAGGCCGTGCGGAAACCGCTTCGGGATGCCGGCCTCGACGAGCTTCCGCAGGTGCGACGCCGGCGTCTCGCCGCGCGGCACGATCTCCTCGGGATACTCGTAGCGCAGCTCGGCGAGCGAGAACGTGCAGCGGCCGGCGAGCACCATCGTGTTGTCGAGCCACTCGCGTTGGTACAGGGCCGCGAGCCGGCCGCGCGAGCGAAGGTGCTGCTCGGCGTTCGGCTCGAGCGCGAAGCCGCACTCGGCGACCGGCTTGGCGAGACGCGTCGCGGTGAGCGTGTCCTGCAGGGGCTTCCTCGAGCGGACGTGCATCAGCACGTCGCCGGCGGCGACGATCGGCAGCTGCGTGTACTGCGCGACGCGCACGACGGTGTCGACGAGGTCGTCGTCGCCGGCGCGGTGGAGCAGCTCGATCGCGATCGCGGCGCGGTCCTGGAACCACGTCCGCAGCCACATCGCGTGCGCGAAGACGTCCTCGAACGATTGCGACGTGCCTGGCACGAGCAGCGCGAGGCACTCGGGCAGGCCGGCGAGCATCGGCGCGTTCGGCACCTTGCCCTCGACGTCGCCGGGATGCGCGAGGTACGTCCCCTTCTCGGCGCGGCGGCGCGCCACCGTGATCCAGTGCGCGAGGTTGCCGTAGCCGCGCCGCGTCTGCGCGAGCAGCACGAGCCGCGCGTGCGGCGCGCCGCTGCCGGGCAGCACGAGCCGCATCTCGCTGCCGACGACGAGGTGCAGCTGCTGCGCCTTCGCCTCGATGTGCGCGCGGACGACGCCGGCAAGCGAGCACTCGTCGGTGATCGCGAGCGCGCCGTAGCCGAGCGCGGCGGCGCGCTCGACGAGCTCCTCCGGGTGCGACGCGCCGGTCAGGAAGCTGAAGTTGCTCTTGCAGTGGAGCTCGGCGTAGCGAGGTAGCACGGGAAGGCAGGCTCGCGGACGCGGAGCGGGTGGTGGGTGCTGGCGCCAGTGGCGCTGGCGCTCGCATCGTCGTCGGCAACCGCCAGCATGAGCGCATCGAGCGGGCTCGACGTTCCTGCCGCGGCGGACTGCAGGACGTGCGTGTAGATCATCGTCGTGCTCACGTCGGCGTGGCCGAGGAGCTGCTGCACGGTGCGGATGTCGGTCCCCGCCTGGAGCAGATGGGTGGCGAACGAGTGGCGCAGCGTGTGCACGGTCGCCGGCTTGGCGATGCGGGCAGCGACGACGGCAGCGCGGAGGTCGCGCTGCAGACGCTTTTCGTGCAGGTGGTGGCGGTGGACCGCGTCGCTGCGCGGATCGTGGCTCAGCGCAGGTGCCGGGAACACCCAGAACCACGACCAGCTTTCGGCGGCACGCCTGTACTTGGTGGCGAGCGCATGCGGCAGGTGGACGCCGCCGCGGCCCTGGTCCCGGTCTTCCTGCCAGAGGCCGTGCGCGTGGTGCAGCTGCGCGCGCAACGGCGCGTCGAGCGCGCGCGGCAGCATGACGACGCGGTCCTTGCCGCCCTTGCCGTCGCGCACGACGATCACCTGGCGGACGAGGTCGACGTCCTTGACGCGCAGGCGCACGCCTTCGAGCAGGCGCATGCCGGTGCCGTAGAGCAGGCGCGCGAGCAGACCGGTGACTCCGTCGCCCATGCGCGCGAGCAGCGCCTGCACTTCGACGTGCGTGAGCACGACCGGGATGCGCCGGTGCGGCACCGGCCGGCCGAGCTCCTGCAGCCACGGCAAGTCGACGCCGAGCACCTCGCGGTAGAGAAAGAGGAGCGCGCTGAGCGCCTGCCGGTGCGTCGCCGCAGCGACGCGACGCTCGTTGGCGAGCATGCTCAAAAACGCCTGCACCTCCGCCGCTCCCATCGTGCGCGGATGCCGATGGCCGGCCCAGCGCAGGTAGTGCCGCACCCAGAAGACGTACGCCTCCTCGGTGCGCAGGCTGTAGTGCATGTAGCGCAAGCGCTCGCGCAGCGCACCGATGAGCGACAACGCCGGTTGCGCTTGCGGCTGCGACGGCGCGTGACGCGGTCGAAGCGCAGGTCCACTTTCAGAGCTCTGCGCGCCGTCGTCTTCGTCCACTTGTGCCTCTGATTCGTATACTGTACGTCCATACAGTACAGAGCGCACTTTCCCCTGTCAACTCACCCCCGAGAGCCACCCACCGCCCGTCCACTTTCAGACTTGAGATCAACCGGCGAAAGTAGACACTCGCATGTCGTCGATATCACGTTAGAGCCCTGCGCCATGCGGATACAGGTCGTCGCCGAACACGAGTTCTTCGTTGGACAGGAAGCAGTAGTCGAGGGCCCCGCCCCACGAGGGCACTTCGTCGGTGTGTTCGAAGACGACGGATTGACCGGCTACTTCTACGCACTCGATACTTCGGTGACCGGGCAGCCCATCCAAGACGCCCTGCAGATCTACAACGTCGAGAACATCACCGATCGCGCGAGTCCCTCAGTCGCCAGAGTCGGCTGGTCGACCGATAGCAAGAAGGTCGTTCTTCTTCTCAATGGTCAGGCCCATGCAGTCTTCGACTTCGCGTCCAAGCAGGGCTACTGCCGCAGTGGCTTTCCGTCCGCGTCGACCAACGCCAGTTGGTCACCCCACGGCCATGCCTGGGCCGAGGCTGCAATCGAGCTCTTTGCGTGAAGGCCTCTAACCCCTCCATCGAGCGGACGTCCCAAAGGCCGCTTCGCGCCCTTTGCGCCGCCGCTCATGTCGAACGTTAGGCCCCGCTGGCACTTGGTCTGAGCGCGGGCGCGGTCAGTCCCTTCGACTACCACCGCGCGCCGCCAGCTGTTCACTGCTCGCCGGCCCTCACCGAGCGCGCGCGGCCTGAGCTTGGTGGCAGCTTCG
>JASLGD010000614.1 GCA_030150305.1 Caldimonas sp.
CGGGCACCGCTCTCGCGGGCGTTGGTGACGAGCACGCGCTCGTCGATGAGCGCGTCGACGACCTGCTTGCGCAGCGCCGGCGCCGGCGGCAGCGGCGTGCGGTTGCGCGCGGCCTCCTCGCGGATGCGGGCGAGCCGCTGCTGCACCTCGCTCGCCGTCACGAGCTCCTGGTTGACGACGGCGACGATGTAGTCGGCCCGCTGCGCGAGCGCAGGGACGGCAGCGACGGCGATCGCCGCCGCAACCAGCGCGCGACGAAGAAGATGGGGCAGATCAGTCATACGGGGTGTACGGAGGCGCCGCGGTGCGCTCCTCGCGCAGCAGCTGATAGCCGGGGACATTGTCCTTCAGGACACGCAGCGGACTCGTTCCGATCCTCGACAGGCCGACGAGTTCCAGCTGCAGCAAGAGCCGTGTCGTCTGCTCGGTGCGGCCGGTCGACAGGCGCTCGACGACGACGCGCCCGATCCAGCAGCCGGCGTCGTACTCGAAGCCGACGATGCCGTCGGTGAGACGGCTGTCGTGCATGCTGTAGTTGAGGTGGCCGACGCTGTAGAGCGTGCCGCCGCAGCCGCCGCGCGACGCGCTCGCGCCGGCGTCGCCGCGCGCCGGGCCGTAGACCGGCCACTGCCAGCCGAGCGCGACCTGCTCGGTGAGGCCGCGCGTCAACCGGTACGACGCTCCGATCGTGCGAAACGGCCCCGGTGAATAGCGCGCGCTCAGGATCGAGCGCTCGATGCGCGACGTGTCCGGGTTGTACTGCACGCCGCTGTCCAGGACCCAGCGCGGGATCAGGCTCGTCGAGCCGAAGACGAGGAAGTCGGAGAAGTGCTTGGACTGCGGAGTGCCTTCGGGAGTGATCTGCTGCTCGCGGAACCGGTAGCGCTGCGCCATGCCGACGCGCAGTGCCTCGACGCCCGTGTCGGGATCGAGCACGCGCGAGATCACTCCGGCGGTCAGCTGGTTCGAATCGGAAACGCGGTCGACGCCGGAGAAGTCGTTCTCGGTGAAGATCGAATCGAAGTTGAAGTCCTTCGGCGAGGAGTCGAAGTTCGGCAGGTCGGCCTGCTGCCGATACGGGGTGTTGACGTAGAAGAGACGCGGCTCGAGCGTCTGCCGGACCGCGCGATCGAAGAAGTGCGCCTCGCGCTCGAGCGTCCACGCGCTGTCGAGGCTGAACGTCGGGATCACGCGCGAGGCGCTGCGCGAGCCGTCGGCGAGCGGCAGGTCGAGCGAATAGGTGGCGGCGTTGAACAAGACCTTCGGCGTCAGCGACCAGCCGGGCGAGCCGAACGGACGCGCGATGCTGCCGACGGCGTGCGTGCGCACCCCGGTCTGGCGCTCGCCGACGAAGCGGTCGTCGGGATTGGCGAAGCGGTTGATCTCGGTCTCGAGCGCAGCTTCGAAACCGCCGCGCAGAGGCCCGGCGTAGCGCGCACCGACCTGCGGCACCCGCTCGTAGGGCGAATCGATCCGCGTCGTCGGGTCGTCGGTCTGCAGCACCTGCCAGCGCAACGCGCGCGCGTACGTCGACCAGTCGCCGAACGGCTTCGAGACCAGCAGGTCGGTCTGCAGCAGCCGCGGCGTGAGCGACTTGATCTCGCCGGCGAAGTCCTTCCAGTAGTCGTCGTCGGAGACGCGCATGACGCGCAGCTGCGTGAACGAGTTGTACGGCAACGCGCCTTCGTGGTCGGCGTGCAGCGAATAGCGCGAGCGCTCGACGACCTTGTCGTACGGCAGGACCTTGAGGTCGACCGTGCCGAAGTACGACGGCTCGAGATAGCGGAACTCGGTGTCGAGCGAAGGGCCGCGGCGCAGGCTCTCCTGCATCGTGAAGGTGGCGTCGCGGTTCGGCGCGATGTTCCAGTAATACGGGATCGCGGCCTGGAAGCCGCTCGTGCTGTCGATCGAGAAGCTCGGCGGCAGAAATCCGGACTTGCGCTCGTCGGTGAGCGGGAAGCTGAGCGTCGGTGACGCCAGGATCGGAACGCCGTAGAAGCGCAGCACCGCATCCTTGGCGACGCCCTCGTTGACCTCCTGGTCGATGCGGATCTCGCGCGCCTTCAGGATCCACACCGGCTCGCCGCTCTCGTCGTAGACGCTGCAGCTCGAGTACGTCGCATCGGTCGCGACCGCGCGCTGGTCGTCGATGAACTCGATCATGCGCGCGCTGCCGCCCGCGCCGGTGCGGGTGAAGCGGTACGACGGCATGCGAAAGAACCCCTCGAAGCGCTCGACCCTCAGCTGCAGCTCGGGACCGCTGAAGACGTTGCCGTCCCGCGCGATGACGACGTGTCCGGTCGCGTGCGCGAGGTCCTCGGCCTGCTCGTAGGTCAGCTTGTCGGCGCGCAGCACGGTGCCGCCGCGGCGAAACTCGACGTCGCCCTCGGCGCTCGCATCGACGTCGGGCCGGCCGCGCACCTCGCGGGCACGCAGGATGATCGGCAGCTCGCGCCCGACCTCGCCGCGCGGCGGCGCCTGCAGCGTCTCGGCCATCCTGAGCGTGATCGGCGGCGACGACGACGCGCCGGCAGGCGCGCTCGCCGAAGCGGCCGCTGCAGACGAAGGCGCAGACGAAGCCGCCGCGGCAGGCGACGACGGCTGTGCGCTCGCCGCGAACGCGCACGCGGCGACCGGAGCGGCGATCCAGCGCGCAGTCGCGCGCGCCCGTCGGCGACGGATCGAGCGTGTCTGTTGTCGGCGTGCGGCTCGACCCATTCGTCCACTGAACCCGGAATCGCACCCGCGCCGGGCGACCCGGGGTGCAGTTGGCGCGGCGCCGGCACGCTGAGGGCGCAAGCCGACGTGAACGGCGCCGCGAAGGACGATCCGCGCGGCGCCGATTTGTAGAATCGATTATCCACGAGGCGTCCGCGACGCCGTCCGCGCCGCGCGTCCTTGTCCCCTTTGACCTCCCCCGTTTCGTCCGCCACCGCGATCGCCTGGAGCGACCCGGCGCGCGCGGCCGCGTTCGCGGCGTGGCTGGCGGCGGTCGGCCGGCGCCACGCGGTCGTCGCGTCGTCGCTGCGGCCAGCCTCGGCCGACGCGAGCTTTCGGCGCTACTTTCGCGCCGATCGCGCCGACGGCGGCAGCGTCGTCGTGATGGACGCACCGCCGCCGCACGAGGACGTCCGCCCCTTCGTCCACGTCGCCGCGCTGATCGCCGCCGCCGGCCTGCACGCGCCGCGCGTGCTCGAGGCCGACGTCGAGCAGGGCTTCCTCCTCCTCGACGACCTCGGCAACGAGCTCTATCTCGCCGCGCTGCAGCGCACCCAGGCCGATGGCGATGCCGCGCGCGCCGACCGCCTGATGCGCGACGCGATCGGCGCGCTCGTCGTCTGGCAGCGCAACGTGCCCGGCGACGCGCTGCCGCCGTACGACGACGCGCTGCTGCGCCGCGAGCTCGAGCTCTTTCCCGAGTGGTGCGTCGGCCGCGAGTGCGCGGCGACGTGGAACGACGCCGATCGCGCGGTCTGGCGCGCCGTCTCCGACACGCTCGTCGCGGCCGCGCTCGCGCAACCGGCGGTCGCGGTCCACCGCGACTGGATGCCGAGGAACCTGATGGTCGCCGACCCGAACCCCGGCATCCTCGACTTCCAGGACGCCGTCCGCGGCCCGATCGCGTACGACGTCGCCTCGCTGCTGCGCGACGCCTTCATCTCGTGGGACGAAGAGCGCGAGCTCGACTGGGCGATCCGCTACTGGGAGGCGGCGCGCAAGGCGGCGTTGCCGGTGCCCGCCGACTTCGGCGACTTCTGGCGCGACCTCGAGTGGATCGGCCTGCAGCGCCATCTCAAGGTGCTCGGCATCTTCTCGCGCCTCAAGCACCGCGACGGCAAGCCCGCGTACAGCGCCGACCTGCCGCGCTTCTTCGACTACGCGCACAAGGTCGCGACGCGCTACGTCGCGCTGCGGCCGCTCGCGCGGCTGCTCGAGCCGCTGATGGGCGCGACGCGCATCGACGCGTTCCACTGACGCGCGCGGCGTCGACGTCGCCGCGACAATCGTCGCGTGCTGCGGCTCACCGAACTCCGCCTTCCGCTCGAGCATTCCGACGCCGAGCTGCGCGCCGCGATCGTCGCCCGGCTCGGCATCGGCGACGAGGCGTTTCGCGGCTTCACCGTCTTTCGCCGCGGCCACGATGCGCGCCGCAAGGCGCAGATCGTCGCCGTCTACACCGTCGACTGCGACGTCGCCGACGAGGACGGCGTCCTCGCGCGGCACCGCGGCGATCCGCACGTGCGGCCGACGCCCGACATGCGCTACCGCTTCGTCGCCCACGCGCCGGCCGACTTCGCTGCGGGCCGAACGCCGCGGCCGATCGTCGTCGGTTTCGGACCGTGCGGCATCTTCGCCGCGCTCGTCCTCGCCCAGATGGGCCTCAGCCCGATCGTCGTCGAGCGCGGGCGTGCGGTGCGCGAGCGCACGCGCGACACGTGGGGCCTGTGGCGGCGCGGCGTCCTCGATCCCGAATCGAACGTGCAGTTCGGCGAGGGCGGCGCGGGCACGTTCTCCGACGGCAAGCTCTGGAGCCAGATCAGCGACCCGCGCCACCTGACGCGCAAGGTGATCGACGAGCTCGTCCGCGCCGGCGCGCCCGAGGAGATCGCGTGGGTCGCGAAGCCGCACATCGGCACCTTCCGGCTCGTCGCGGTCGTCGAGCGGATGCGCGCCGAGATCGAGCGCCTCGGCGGCGAGATCCGGTTCGCGACCCGCGTCGTCGACGTCCGCATCGAAGCCGGTGCGCTGCGCGGGATCGTCGTCGAACGCACGCGCGACGCCGCGCGCGCCCCCGGGCGCGACGAGATCGCAGCCGAGCACGTCGTCGTCGCGCCCGGCCACAGCGCGCGCGATACCTTCGCAATGCTGCACGCGCGCGGCGTCCACATCGAGCCGAAGCCGTTCTCGATCGGCGTTCGCATCGAGCATCCGCAGTCGTTGATCGATCGCGCGCGCTACGGCGCAGCGGCCGGGCACCCGCTGCTCGGCGCCGCCGACTATCGCCTGGTCCACCACGCGAAGAACGGCCGCGCGGTCTACAGCTTCTGCATGTGTCCCGGCGGCACAGTGGTCGCGGCGACGTCCGAGCCCGAGCGCGTCGTCACCAACGGCATGAGCCAGTACTCGCGCAACGAGCGCAACGCCAACGCCGGCATCGTCGTCGGCATCGCCGCCGATGACTACCGCATGGCCGGCGACGCGTCGGCGCGCGAATTCGACGGTCCGCTCGCGGGCATCGCGTTCCAGCGCTTCTGGGAATCGCGCGCGTTCGCGCTCGGCGGCGGCGGCTATCGCGCGCCCGGGCAGCGCGTCGGCGACTTCCTGCGCGGCCAGGCGTCGAGCGAGTTCGGCAGCGTCGTGCCGTCGTACCAGCCCGGCGTTCGCTGCGTCGACCTCGGCGACCGCGCGCAACCGGCGCTTCCCGAGTACGCCATCGAAGCGATCCGCGAAGCGCTGCCCGCGTTCGATCGCCAGATCCCCGGCTTCGCACTCGCCGACGCGATGCTCACCGGCGTCGAGACGCGGACGTCGTCGCCGATCCGGTTGACACGCGGCCGCGATCGCCAGAGCGTCAACGTCCGCGGCCTCTATCCCGCCGGAGAAGGCGCGGGCTACGCCGGCGGGATCATGTCGGCGGCGGTCGACGGCATCGAGACCGCGGAGGCCGTGGCGACGGCAATGCTCGCTGACGTGCGGCGGCGCTGATCGGCGGACGGTTCGTCGTTCGTCGTTCGTCGCTTCGTCGTTCGTTGTTCGTCCTTGGCGCACGCGGGCGCGGGCGGCGGGTGGCCGATTTCCTCCATGTCCCCCGGCCTTGGCCTGGACGGCCGGCCCTCCTCCTTTACTTCCGCAAAACAGGGCGCCCTGCCGTCCCGATCCAACGCGGCACACGTTTGACTACGAACGACGAACCGTCCCCGACCCAGCGCGCCCGCACGTCAGCGAGCATTGCCGTCGCCACGGCCTCCGCGGTCTCGATGCCGTCGACCGCCGC
>JASLGD010000616.1 GCA_030150305.1 Caldimonas sp.
CGCGCGGCGCGACAGGCGCGTGTCGAGCAGGCCCCAGCCGGCGAGCGTCAGCGTGCCGATCGCGCCGGTGCGCGACGTTCTCGTGCTGGCGCCGCTCTTCTATATCGCGACGTGGTGGGCGACCGGAGCGTGGTTCGAGCACGCGCAGCGGACCTTTGCACAAGGGCGCCTGGCGGCACCGGGCGAGAACTTCTCGTCGAACCGGCTGGCGATCTGGTCGAACGCGCTCGCGCTCATCGCCTCGCATCCGTGGCTGGGCGTCGGCTTCGGCGACTTCAACTTCGCGTGGACGCTGACGCCGTTCCCCGGCCGGCCGAGCGAGTTCTTCGACCACACCCACGACCTCGTCCTGAACCTCGCGGTCGAGATGGGAATTCCGCTCGCGACCGTCGTCGTCGCGCTGCTGCTGTTCGCGCTCTGGCGGGCGTTGTGCAACGCGATCGCCGACGGCCGCACCGACGCCGGTGCGAGCGACGCGCCGTTTCCGATCCAGCGCGCCGCGTTCGTCATCGTCCTGCTCGTCGCCATCCACAGCATGCTCGAGTACCCGCTCTGGTACGCGTACTTCCTGCTGCCGACCGCGTTCGCGTTCGGCCTCTGCCTCGAGCGGCCGGTCGCCGCCGACGTCGCCCGGGCCGACGCGGCCGAGGCCGACGTGACGCGGCCGTACGTGCTCGCTGCGATGGTGCTGATGCTCGGCGGCACGCTCGCGGTGTACGACTACATGCGCGTCGTCGTCATCTTCGCGCCGAGCGACGCGAAGCCGCTCGAGCAGCGGATCGCCGCCGGCAGGGACAGCGTGCTCTTCGGCCACCACGCCGACTACGCCGCGGCGACGATCGCCGAGCATCCGAGCAACGTGATGATCGTGTTCAAGCGTGCCCCGCACTACCTGCTCGACACGCGGCTGATGTCGGCGTGGGCCCGCGCGTATGCCGAACGCGGCGAAGTCCAGAAGGCGCGCTGGATCGCCGACCGTCTGCGCGAGTTCCGCAACGAGGACGCCGAAGAGTTCTTTGCGCCCTGCCGGGACGCGAAGGCAGCGAGCAAGCCGCGGACGTTCGAAACGGCGGCGGCGCCTGCGGCTTCAGCCGCCGCAGCCGCGGCGCCGGCAGCGTCGGCACCGCAGCCGTTCCAGTGCCGGCACGCGACGCGAACGTTTCGCTTCGAGGACTTTCGCTAGCGCTGCTGTTGCTGCTGCTGCGCGGCCGCAGCGGCGCTCGACGCCGTCCAGTCGCCCGACTTGCCGCCGCGCTTGGCGAGCAGGCGAACGCCGTCGATCACCATCGCGCGGTCGGCGGCCTTGCACATGTCGTAGATCGTCAGCAGACCGACCTGCACGGCGGCGAGCGCTTCCATCTCGACGCCGGTGCGGCCGACGGTCTCGACCTCGGCGGTGCAACGAACGGCGCTCTCGGCCGCGACGAGCTCGAACTCGACGCCGACGCGCGTCAGCGCGATCGGATGGCAGAGCGGGACCAGCTCCGACGTCTTCTTCGCGCCCTGGATCGCCGCGATGCGAGCGACGCCGAGGACGTCGCCCTTGGCGGCGCTGCCGCCAGCGATGAGCGCGAGCGTCGCCGGCAGCATGCGGATCGTTCCGGTCGCGCGCGCGACGCGGTGCGACTCGCCCTTGGCGGCGACGTCGACCATGTGCGCCTGCCCCGCGGCGTCGAAGTGCGTGAGCGGCCGGCGGCCGTCTGCGGGGTCATCCATCGGCGATACAAAGGAGAAATGTTTCCGTTGCATCATACGAGGCGAAGGGCGGCCGCCGCGGCCGCGCCTCGATCGATGTCGTTCCAGCTCCCCGCGCGCAAGACTCCTGCCGCCGCCAGGCGCTGGCGCCAGCGCGCGCTCGCGTCGGTTTGCGCGCTCGCGTTGGCGGTGCCGGCCAGCTGGACGCCGGCCTCGGCGCAGAACACGCTGCCGGCGCTCGGCGACACCGACTCGGCCGACTTCACGATCGCCAACGAGCGCAAGCTCGGCGAGGACGTGATGCGCCAGATCCGCGTCGATCCCGACTACGTCGACGACCCGCTGCTGCTCGAGTACCTGCAGACCGCCATCTGGCAGCCGCTCGTGAAGGCGAGCAAGTCGCTCGGCAACATCACGAGCGACCTCGACCAGCGCTTCGCGTGGGAGACGTTCCTCGTCCGCGACCCGAGCGTCAACGCGTTCGCGCTGCCGGGCGGCTACGTCGGCGTCCACCTCGGCCTGATCGCGATCACGACGACCGGCGACGAGCTCGCGTCGGTGCTCGCGCACGAGATGTCGCACGTCTCGCAGCGGCACATCGCGCGCAGCATCAGCGGCGACACGAAGCGCTCGCTGGTCGGCCTCGCGGCGCTGCTGCTCGGCCTCGTCGCGGCGGCGCGCAGCCACAGCCCCGACGCCGCCAACGCGGTCGTCGCCGGGTCGCAGGCGGCGACGCTGCAGGGCCAGCTCAACTTCTCGAGAGACGTCGAGCGCGAGGCCGATCGCGTCGGCTTCCAGGTCATGACCGCCGCCGGCTTCTCGCCGGGCGGCATGGCCGCGATGTTCGAGCGGATGGACCGCGCCACGCGCCTCAACGACTACGGCGGCTATCCGTACCTGCGCTCGCACCCGTTGACCGTCGAGCGGATCGGCGAGGCGCGGGCGCGCGCCAGCGCCCGCGAAGGCAGCGGCGCGGCGACGCCACCCTCGCCGGCCGCGCTCCTCGAGCACACCGTCGCGCAGGCGCGTGCAAGCGTGCTCATGGATCCGCGCACCGATGCGCTCAGGCGCTGGCAGGCGCGCGACGCCGATCGCGACGGCAGCGCCGCCGACAGGCTGCGCGCCGCGTGCGAAAGCGCGATCGCGTCGAGCATGCTGCGCGACTGGTCGCGCGCCGACGGCGCGTTCGCGTCGGCACGCGCGGCCGCGCAGCAGAGCGCGCGCGCCGAGCGCGCGGTCGCGCTGATGCAGGCACAGTCGTTCGTCGACCGCGGCGCGCCGGCGCAGGCGGTCGAGGCGATGAAGGCGTACGCCAACGACGGCTCGCGTCCGACGCTGCTGCTCGAGAGCGACATCGCGCTCCATGAGACGCCGGCAACGGCACCCGACAGCGTGCCGTTGAAGGCGAGCGCCGCGGCGCTGCAGACGTGGGTCGCGGTGCACCCGAACGATTCGCTCGCGTGGACTGCGCTCGCGCAGACGTGGTCGAAGCTCGGCCAGCCGCTGCGCGCGATCCGCGCCGAAGCCGAAGCGCGCTACGCGCTCGGCGACCTGCAGGGCGCGGTCGACCGGCTGCGTGCCGGCCAGCGGCTCGCGCGCGGCGGCGGCCCGGTCGACTTCATCGACGCTTCGGTGCTCGACTCGCGGTTGCGCGCGATCGAAGCGCAGCGTCGGCAGCTCGTCGCCGACCAGCACGCCGGCCGCTAGTCGGCGCGTCGCGTCGCGCTCGCATCGCGCGAGCGGCTCCTTTCGCGATTCCTTCGCACACGCTTGATGCGCGCTTCGATTCGCGCGCATCGACGGCTCTTAGACTCGCGGCGGTCGAGCGGAGGGTGCGATGAAGGCTGTCATCAGGACATTGGCGAGCATGGCGCTCGCGCTGGCGAGCACGGGCGCGTTCGCCGTCGCCGTCGTCGCCGCGACTCCGCAGGGCGAGGTCGCGCAAGTGCGCCAGGTCACCGTCAAGTTCGGCGACGCGGTCGTTCCGTTCGGCGACCTTCGCCTCCCCGATCCGTTCACGATCGCGTGTCGCGGCGCGAACGTGCCTGCCGGCACCGGCCGCTGGGCGAACGACCGCGTCTGGCTGTACGACTTTCGCGAGCCGCTCGGCCCCGGAACGACGTGTACCGCTGCCTTGCGCGCCGACTGGAAGCCGGCGGCGAAGTCCGGTGCCGCCGCCGCGCCGACGAGCGCGCCGAGCGCGGCGGCAGTGACGGGAACGACGCGCTTCTCGTTTTCGACCGGCGGCCCGGCGGTCGTCGCGGTGCAGCCAAGCGGCGGCAGCGAGATCGACGAGGACCAGCACTTCCTGCTGCGCCTCAACGGTGCCGCCGTCGAGGCGAGTGTCACGGCGAACGCGTGGTGCGAGGTCGAAGGCATCGGCGAGCGACTGCCGCTCGTCGTCGTCGGCGGCGACGTGCGCGCGCAGATCCTGAAGGCCCGCGGCGTCCAGGCCGCTGCGGACCGCATGCTCGTCGCGCGCTGCGAGCGGCCGCTGCCGAATCGCGCGGCGATGCGCCTCGTCTGGGGCAAGGGCATCGCAGCCGCCAACGATCCGAAGATCGTGACCACCGTCGAGCAGCGCTTCCGCTTCACGGTGCGCGCCGCGTTCACGGCCGACTTCACGTGCGAGCGCGAGCGCGCCTCTGCGCCCTGCCTGCCGATCCGGCCGTTGACGGTGCGCTTCGCAGCGCCGGTCGCGCGCGAGCTCGCGGCGCAGGTGCGGCTGCGGCCGGCCGGCGGCGAGCCGCTCGCGCCGGTGTTCGACAAGGACGACAGGTCGAGCGACGTCAGCGAGGTCTCGTTTCCGAAGCCGCTCGCCGAGAACGCGACCTTCAGCGTCGAGATGCCGCCGACCTTGCGCGACCTCGCCGGCCGTCCGCTCGCCAACGCAGCGGCGTTTCCGCTCAAGGTGCAGACCGGCCCTGCGCCGCCGATCGCGAAGTTCGCGGCGGCGCCGTTCGGCATCGTCGAGCGCAGCGCCGACGCGATGCTGCCGGTGACGCTGCGCCACGTGCAGGGCGACCTGCGCGCGCCCGCCGGCGCGGCGAGCCAGCCGGGCGGACAGGTGCGCGTCAAGCGGCTGACGAGCGACGACGACATCCTGACTTGGTACGCGCGGCTGCAGAAGTACCACGAGACGCAGCTCACCGCGCGCGAGCTCGGCTTGCCGCAACAGCAGTGGACCGTCGTCGAAGAGGACAAGGACGCCAAGGGCCGCACGATCCGTCGCCGCGTCGACCGCGTGGTCGCGACGCGCGAGGTCCCGCTGCTCGCGAAGGACGCCGATGCGCGCCGGCTCGAGCTGCCGATGCTCGCCGGAGGCGACCCGCGGCCGTTCGAGGTCGTCGGCATTCCGCTCGCCGAGCCCGGCTACCACGTCGTCGAGATCGAGTCGCTGCGGCTCGGCGAGGCGCTGCTCGACAAGCGCGCGCCGATGTACGTGCGCACCGGCGCGCTCGTCACCAACCTCGGCGTCCACTTCAAGCACGGCCGCGAGAACAGCGTCGTCTGGGTGACGACGCTCGACCGCGGCAAGCCGGTCGAAGGCGCCGACGTCGTCGTCCACGACTGCAACGGCCGAACGCTCTGGAGCGGGCGCAGCGATGCGAAGGGGCTCGCGGTCGTCGCGCGCGCGCTCGACGACGAGCCCGAGCATTGCGTCGCCGACAGCGGCTACTTCGTGACCGCGCGCAGCGCTGCGAGCGGCGACGTCGCGTTCGTCTTCAGCAGCTGGCAGAAGGGCATCGAGCCGTGGCGGTTCCACGTCCCGACCGGGCGCGGCAACGAGCCCGAGCTGCGCGCGTCGACGGTGTTCGACCGCACGCTGTTTCGTGCCGGCGAGACGGTGTCGATGAAGCACTTCGTTCGCATCGAGACGTCGCAGGGGCTGGCACCGGTGCCGACCGACCGCCTGCCGACGCGCGTCAAGCTCGTCCACCAGGGCAGCGGACAGGAGGTCGCGTTGCCGCTGCGCTGGGCGGCAAACGGTCGCAGCGCGACGACGACGTGGAACATTCCGCCGGCGGCCAAGCTCGGCGTCTACGAGGTCGTGCTCGAGCGCGACGGCGACGCGCCGGGGGCGGCGGGCTCGCGCCGCGACGAGATGCGCGAGCGCACCTGGACGAGCGGCAACTTCCGCGTCGAGGAGTTCCGCCTGCCGCTCGTCGATGCGCGCGTCAGCGGACCGAAGGCCCCCGCGGTCGCCGCGTCGGCCGTCGCGGTCGACGTGCAGATGAGCTACTTCTCCGGGGGTCCGATGGCGCAAGCGCCGTTGCGCGGATCGGCGCTGCTGAAGACGCGCTCGCCGGCATTCACCGGGTACGACGAGTTCAGCTTCGATCCGCCGCGCGACCCGAACGAGCAGGAGGCGGGCGACAGCGACGTCGGCGAGCGCGACGACGGCAGGCTCGTCGCCGACAAGGTGCCGCTCGTCACCGACAGGAACGGCGTCGCGACGTTCGCGATCCAGTCATTGCCGGCGGCGTCGCGGCCGGCGTCGCTCGACGCCGAGATCACGTTCAACGACCCGAACGGCGAAGTGCAGACCGCAGCGACGCGCGTCGACCTGTGGCCGAGCGCGGTCGTCGTCGGCGTCAAGGCCAGCCGCTGGGCGAGCAACCGCGGCCGCGTCCAGTTCAGCGTCGTCGCGCTCGACACGCAGGGCAAGCCGATCAAAGGCCAGTCGGTCGCGGTGCGCGGCCGCGTGACGCAGGTCATCACGACGAGAAAGCGTCTCGTCGGCGGCTTCTACGCGTACGACAACCGCACCGAGGTGAAGGATCTCGGCCAGCTCTGCTCGGGGACGAGCGACGACCGCGGCCTCGTGCTTTGCGACGCCAACCTCGAGACGGCGGGCCAGGTCGAGCTGATCGCGCAGGCGAAGGACGCGCAGGGCCATCCCGCCGAGGCGGCGGCGAGCGTCTGGATCACGAAGCAGGGCGAGCTCTGGTTCGCGCAGGACAACGACGACCGCATCGACGTGCTGCCCGAAAAGAAGCGCTACGAGCCCGGCGAGACCGCACGGCTGCAGGTGCGGATGCCGTTTCGCGAGGCGAGCGCGCTGGTCGCGGTCGAGCGCGAAGGCGTCATCGCGACGCAGGTCGTGACGCTGCGCGGCGACGATCCGACGATCGAGCTGAAGATCGAGCCGACGTGGGGACCGAACGTTTACGTCAGCGTGCTCGCGCTGCGCGGCCGCATCCGCGAGACGCCGTGGTACTCGTTCTTCACCTGGGGCTGGCGCGAGCCGCTGTCGTGGTGGCAGAGCTTCTGGCACGACGGCAAGGACTACCAGCCGCCGACCGCGATGGTCGACCTCGCCAAGCCGGCGTTCAAGCTCGGCGTCGCGGCGCTGCGCGTCGGCCTCGCCGCGCACGAGCTGCAGGTGAGCGTCAGCGCCGACAAGCCGCAGTACACGATCCGGCAGAAGGCGGTCGCGAAGATCAAGGTCACGCAGGGCGGCAAGCCCGCCGCCGGCGCCGAGGTCGCGTTCGCCGCGGTCGACGAAGGGCTGCTCGCGCTGCGCGGCAACGAGTCGTGGAAGCTGCTCGACGCGATGATGCGCGAGCGCGACTGGAGCGTCGAGACGAGCACCGCGCAAAGCGAGATCATCGGCCGCCGCCACTACGGCAGGAAGGCGGTCGCCGCGGGCGGCGGCGGCGGCCGCGGCGCGACGCGCGAGCTGTTCGACACGCTGCTCGTCTGGAACCCGCGAGTCACGCTCGACGCCAACGGCGAAGCGATCGTCGAGGTGCCGCTCAACGATTCGCTGACGAGCTTTCGCCTCGTCGCCGTCGCCGATGCCGACGTGCAGAAGTTCGGCACCGGCAGCACGAGCATCCGTGTCACGCAGGACCTGCAGGTGCTCGCGGGACTGCCGCCGCTCGTGCGCGACGGCGACCGCTTCGCCGCGATGCTGACGCTGCGCAACACGACGGCGCACGAGATGAAGGTGCACGTCGCGCTGCAGGGCACGGCGAACCTGCCCGGCGCGAGCGACGCCGAGATCGCGCGCGTGCCGATCGCGCTGCCGGCGCAGGACGTCCTCGTCGCCGCGGGCGCGGCGAAGGAAGTCGTCTGGCCGGTCGACGTTCCCGCCGACGCGTTCAGCGTCGTCTGGGAAGCGTCTGCGGACGAGGCCGGAGCGAAGGACCGCGTCAAGGTGACGCAGCTCGTCGGCGCCGCGGTGCCGGTGCGGGTGCTGCAGGCGACGATCGCGCAGCTCGACGGCACGCTGACGTTGCCGGTCGCGGCGCCCGCCGACGCGCTGCCGCCGACGGGCGCCAAGCGCGGCGGCGTCAACGTCGCCGTCCAACCCAAGCTCACCGGGGCGCTGCCCGGCATCCGCCGCTACTTCGAGACGTATCCGTTCATCTGCCTCGAGCAGAAGACGTCGAAGTCGGTCGGCCTCAAGGACGCGAAGCTCTGGGCGGGCGTCGCCAATGCGCTGCCGACGTACCTCGACAGCGACGGCCTCTCGAGCTTCTTTCCGCCGCGCGCCGACGACCAGCCGCACGGCAGCGACCGCCTGACGGCGTACGTGCTCGCGGCGACGCAC
>JASLGD010000625.1 GCA_030150305.1 Caldimonas sp.
GCCGAGGACGTCGTCGCCGCCGATCACGGCGAGCGCGCGGCACGTCTCGCCGCCCGCCGCGTAGGCGACGACCGAGCGCCCGTGGGCGCGGCTCGCGCGCGCCGCGCGCGCGATGTCGGCGGCGTGCTCGCCGGTCGCGGCGAACGACGCCGGCACCGTCCCGGCGTATGCCGCCGCGGCGCCGCCGGCGACGACGGCGCTTGTCTCGTCGAGGACGACGACACTGCCGCCGAGCAGCTGCGCGACCGCCTGGCACAGCGTCGCGAGCGACGCGCCGCGCGCGAGCAGCGACGTGATCTGCTCGTGCGCGTCGGTCGCCGCCTGCACGCTCGCGAGGTGGCGCTCGAGCTCGGCGCGCGCGTGGTCGGCCCTGGCCAGCGCCGCGTGGAGGTGCTCGAAGTCGCGCGCGTTCTTCAGCGCCACCGCGGCGTGCGTCGCGAGCGTGCACAGGATCGACGTGCTCTGCGCGGTGTGCATGCGGTGATAGCGGTCGGCGACGAAGAGCAGGCCGATGACGTCGCCTTCCCAGATCAGCGGCACGCCGACGAGCGCCGCGATGCCCTCCTCGCGAAACGTGTCGTCGAGCTTGGCGTCGTGCGCGAAGCGCTTGTCGTGCAGGTAGTCGGGCGTCGTGAACGGCAGCCGCGTCGACATCACGAGGCCGGCGGCGCCGCGGTCGCGCCGTGCGACCATCGCTCCCGGGCCCTGCGAGAGCGCGCCGTCGGCGACGACGACGTGGAACTCGCCGGCGGCGGCGTCGTACGTCGACAGCCACGCGACGTCGGAGCCGAGCAGGTTGCGCGCGCGCGAGACGATCGCAACGAGCAGCTCGCGCAGGTCGAGCCGGCTCGACAGGTCCTGCGCCGAGGCGATCACCGCGAGCAGGCCGCGCTCGCGCTGCTCCTGCAGCTCGAGGCGGTTGCGCACCGCCATCGCCATGCGCACCGTCTCGACGAGCGCCGACTTGCCCGGGTAGCTCGCCGGCAGCGCGTCGAGCTCGGCGAGACGCGCGGCGAACTCGTCGGCGCTCGCGCCCTGGTGGAGCATCGCGAGCAGGTCGCGCACCGCCTGCTCGCTGCCGTCGACGTGGATCGCGCGCCTCATGTCTCGTTCGGTCGTCTTCACATCGGATCGTGCCTGCGGATGTGCGCGAATGACATTGGGTCCGGCCCGCAAAGCGGCGAGACTCGCTCGCCGTGTCGATCCTCGATGCACTTCGTCCGGCGCGCGACCTCCGGGTCCTCGTCACCGCCGGCGCGGGCGGCGTCGGCGGCGCCGTCGCGCGTGCCTTCCACGCCGCGGGCGCGCGCGTCCACATCTGCGACATCGACCGCAGCGCGCTCGACCGCCTGCGCGCCGAGCTCCCGGCGATCACCGCGAGCATGGCCGATGTCTCCCTGGCGGCCGACGTCGAGGCGGTGTTCGATGATGTCGAGGCGCTGCTCGGCGGGCTCGACGTCCTTGTCGGCAACGCGGGAATAGCCGGGCCGAGCGGGCCGATCGAGACGATCGACGGCGCCGGTTGGGAGCGCGCGATCGCGGTCAACGTGCACAGCCAGTTCTACTTCGCGCGCCGCGCCGTGCCGCTGCTCAAGCGATCGCGCGCGGCGCCGTGCCTGATCATCGCCGGTGCCGCCGCCGGCCAGCCCGGCGAGCTGCGCGCCGCCGACGCGTCGAGCACCTGGGCCGTCGTCGGCCTGATGCGCGCGCTCGCGACGGAGCTGGCACCGCACGGCATCCGCGTCAACGCGATCCTGCTCGGCGCCGCCGCGCGCGAGCCCGCCGGCGCGGTCGTCGCATCGCGCCTGATCGACGACGCCGCCGCCGTCGCGCTCTTCCTCTGCGCGCCGGCGGCGCGCAGCGTCACCGGGCAGACCGTTCGCCTCGCCGGCGGCGCTGCTGCGCCCTGACGCGTGACGCCGCGGCGCGCGGCTCAATGCTTGAGCAGCGCGACCGATCGCTTCTCGTCGATGAGATGGCGTCGACCGTCGGCCGACGTCGTCGCGCCTTCGCGGATGAGAGCGATCACGCGCGCCGGCGTCAGCGACGGATCGAGCGCGAACAGCTTGGCGGCGAGGTTGACGACGTTGGGCGAGGCCATCGACGTGCCCGAAAGCTGCAGCCGCGTGCCGCCCGGAACGAAGCTGTCGACCTGGTAGCCGTTGGCGTGCACGACGACGGCGTCGCCGTGGCTCGTGAACGACGTCTCTTCGCCGGCCTGGTTGACGGCGCCGACCGTGAGCAGGTTGGGCAGGCGAAGCGATGCCGGAACGTCCTGGATGAAGCCGACGTTGCTGTCGCTGTTGCCGGCGCCGGTCACGAACAGCGTGTCGGGCGCGGCGCGCAGCGCCGCTTCGATCGACGACTTCCAGATCGCGAACAGCGCCTCGGCGCGGCGCTTGCGCTCGGCCGGATCGGAGACGCTGCTGGTGCGCGACAGCCAGTCCTCGAACTCGGCCGGATAGTCGCCCCAGCTCATGTTGACGACGCGGACGTGGCGGGTGCGGAAGTACTCGCCCATCTGCAGGAACGCGGCGCCCATCTTGCGCGCCCACTCCTCGGTCGGCTCGAACGGCAGGTACGGCAGCTCGTCGTTGAAGCGGGCGACGACGAGGCGCGCCGCCGGGTTGCCGCGCACCGCGATGCCGGCGCAGTGGGTGCCGTGGACGTAATGACCGAGCCACTTGCCGAGCTCGAACCAGTCGTGCATCTGCTGCGGCGAGAAGGTCGCGAACTTCTTCTGCACCTCGGTCGCCTCGGCCGAGTCGATGCCGTTCTGCAGATCGAGGATGCCCTTGATCTGGCCGCGGAACTCGGGATAGGCCTTTTGCTGCGCTTCGTTCAGCGGATAGAGCCAGCTCGTCGCCGGATTGCCGAAGTCGTCGAACGCGAGGCCGTGCGCGCCGCTCGCCGTCGGCACCGGGTCCGTGAACAGCTGGTCGGGGAAGACCGCGACGTCGACCCCCGAGTCCCAGATCGCCACCGCGACCGGCGTCGTGCGGTCGCTCGCCGTCAACGTCACCTCGCGCGCCGCCCAGATGTCGGGCAGCGGCGCATCGTGCTTGGCGATGTAGTCGTGCAGCACCTCGGTCCTGACCGCGTTCAGCGGCAGCGCGCGCAGCAGCGAGACGCGCGTCGCGACGAGCGACCACGCCTGCTCGAGGTCGAGCGTTCCCGACCTGGCGACTGCCGGATCGATGTTCGACTGCACGTTGCCGATCAGCGATGCCCGGCTCGCGAGCCGGCCGTACGCGTACGAGCTCTTGACGCCGTCGCGCACCTGCTGCCACGGCAGCGGCATGACGAGCGCTTCGTAGCTCTTGCGAAACGCCTGCACGACCTCCGGACCGGTGGCGCTCGCCGACTGCAGCGACGCCTGCAGGCGCGCCTGCTCGGTGAGCCCGCTCAGCAGGCGCGCCGCGGGCTTGTCCTCGAGCGCACGCAGCGCCGCGACGGTCTCGAGCGCGCCGGGGTAGTCGCCGGCGAGCTCCTGCAAGCCGGCCTTCGCGCGCAGGATGCTGCGCATCGTCGAGCGGTCGTCGATCTCGTAGCGCGACAGCAGCGTGTCGACGTCGGCGCGCGCCTTGGCGGCGAACGCGCCGAACACCGCCGGGCTCGCCTCGACGAACTGCGACGCCGGACCGGGGATCGCGTAGCTGTAGCGCGGCAGGTCGGCGACGCTCGCGACCTTGGTGCGCGGCGGATCGGCGGCGATCGCCGCGCCGGCGGCGATCGCTGCGAGCGCAGCGCACACGACGCGAAGCCAGCCGAAGTCGAGCGGTCGTTGCGGTCTCATCGCGCTGCCTCGCACGAGTGAAGAGGGCCGCAATATATCCGTCGTCACGCGCCCGGTGCCGTCGTCACGCGCCCGGCGCGGCGAGTGCCGGTCGTCATGAGCGCAGCGCGGCGAGCGCGGCCTCGAGGCTTTGCCTGCGCTCGAGCAGCGCCGACCACGGATCGCTCCGGCGCGCGCGCGCGGCGAGCGTCGCGACCGTGAAGTCGAGCGGCTCGGCGGCGGCGAGCTCGCGCCACGCGAGCGGCATCGACACCGGGGCGCCCGGCAGCCCGCGCGGCGCGTACGGCGCGATGATCGACTTGCCGCGCACGTTCATGTTGAAGTCGAGGAAGACCTTGCCGGTCCGCTTGCCGGTGCTCCACTCGGTCGTGATCTCGTCGGGGTGCTCGCTCTCGAGGTGACGGCAGATCGTCTTCGCGACGCCGCGCACGACGTCGTAGGCGAGCGTCGGCACGATCGGCACGACGACGTGCAGCCCGGTCTTGCCCGACGTCTTCACGACCGACTCGAGCGCGACGCGGTCGAGCACGTCCTTCAACCAGCGCGCGACCCGCTTGCCCTGCGCGAAGCCGGCCCGGTTCGGCTCGGGCTCGCGACCGCGCGCTTCGTGGCCCGCGTAGAGATACGGATCGATGTCGAACAGCATGTAGTCGGGAAAGTTCACCGCCGACGTCGCCAGGCTCGCCGCCGAGCCCGCGCTCGACGAGCGCTGCGCGTGCGCGGCGTCGCTGCTGCGCACGCGCGAGTGCCAGGCGTGGATCTCGAGCACGCCCATCTCGGCGAACCAGACGAGCGTCGCGAGGTTGTTGCACAGCAGGTAGCGGTCGTCGGCGTCCTTCGACTCCGAGAAGATCGTCGCCGTCTCGACGAACGGCGGCAGCGTCGTCTCGGGGTGCTTCTGCAGGATGCGCCGGCCGGTGATCCCGGTCGGCCAGCGAAAGAGCGTCAGCGGCCGATCGCGCAGGTGCGGCAGCAGGCGCGGCGACAGCGCGACGAGGTGGCGCGCGAAGTCGAGCTTGGTGAGCGCCGGCTGGCCGAGCTCGGCCGCTTCGGGCCAGTAGATGCGCTCGAGGTGCGTGAGCCGGACCGCCGTGCTGCCGACGTCGAGGCGCGCGGGACGGCGCTCGAGCGCGGCGAGGACGTCCCGTGGCGCCGCCGACGACGCCGCTCGGGAGGTCCCGGTCGCCGTCGTTCGCATGCTCGCGCCGCGGCGCGGCGGGCTCAGGCTGCAGCGCGCCTGGTCCGCTTGGCCGCGGTCTTCTTCGTCGCAGTGCCGTTGGCCGCGGCGCCCTTCGCCGCAGCACGCTTCGCCGCAGGGGCCTTCGCCGCAGCGCCCTTCGCTGCGGCGCCCTTCGGCGCGGCGCTCTTTGCCGCGGTCGTCTTCGTCGCGGCCGACTTGCGCGCCGGCGCCGGCGCTTCGGCACCGTCGCTCGCCGCGGCCTTGCCGGCGCGCGCGCCGAGCGACTCGCGCAGCACCTGCATCAGGTCGATGACCTGCGCCGACGACGCGCCGCCGTCCTCGTCGCCCTCGAGCTCGGCCATCGAGACGACGCCCTTGCCCGACTTCGCTTTCTGCTCGGCGAACGCGCGCAGCGTCTCGGCCTCGAGATCGGCGAGCTCGGCGGCATCGATCTTCGCCTCGGCGAGCGCGTCGATCTCCTTCGCGAACGCGCGCACGCGCGCGGCGTCGGCCTTGCCGGGCGCGGGCAGCCCGATCGCCTCGGGCGTGCGCAGCTCGTCGGCGTAGCGCAGCACCTCGGCGCGCAGCATCCCCTGCTCGGAGACGATCGCGACGAGGTACTCGTGGTCGCGCATGACGAAGCTGCCGATCCCGGCCTTGCCGGTCTTCGCCATGGTCTCGGCGAGCAGCGCGTACGCCTTGCCCGCGCGCTGGTCGGGGGCGAGGAAGTACGGCCGGTCGAAGAAGAACGGCGGGATCTCGTCGAGCGCGACGAAGCGCTTCAGTTCGATGTCGCGCGACTTCTCGGGAGCGGCCGAGGCGAACTCGGCGTCGGTGACGACGACGACCTTGCCCGACTCGGTCTCGTAGCCGCGCACGAGCTCGTCGTCGTCGAGCACCTTCTCGTGCTTGGGGCACCAGTAGCGGCGGCCGAGCGGATGGCCTTCCTCGTCGACGAGCTTCATCGACTTCTGCCGCGGCACGACGGCGGCGAAGAGATCGACCGGAATGCTGACGAGGCCGAACGTGATCGTCCCCGACCAGAACGGACGGACCGGCGTCGCGCCGGACGACGCGTCCGCCGCCGACGACGAGGAGCGGTGGCGGTGCTCAGGCAACCA
>JASLGD010000631.1 GCA_030150305.1 Caldimonas sp.
GAGCGCGGCGACGCCGACGGCCCCGCGAACGGGCCTGCCCGTCTGGTGCTGCCGCCGAACTTCGAGGGGCCCTTGCCGCTGCACCTGATGCGCCCCGAGCCGCCCGAGGCCGGCGCCGTGTTCGAGCAGGTGCTGTCGGGCCAGTTCGACAGCGAGCACGAGGGTGCCGACGCGCCCGAGCAGGAAGAGCCCGAGCACAAGCGCGTGCTCGCCGCCGAGGCCGACGCGCCGAAGCTGCACAAGGTTCTCGCGCAGGCCGGGATCGGATCGCGCCGCGACATGGAAGACGTGATCGCCGAGGGGCGCGTCACGGTCAACGGCGAGCCGGCGCATACCGGCCAGCGCATCTCCTTCGGCGATCGCGTCGAGGTCGACGGCAAGCCGGTGCGTCTGCGCATCGTGCCGCCGCCGGCACGGATCATCGCGTACCACAAGCCCGCGGGGGAAATCGTCACCCACGACGATCCGCAGCACCGGCCGACCGTGTTCCGCCGCCTGCCGCGCCTGCAGCAGGGCAAGTGGCAGTCGGTCGGCCGGCTCGACATCAACACCGAAGGCCTGCTCCTGTTCACCAACTCCGGCGGCCTCGCCAACCAACTCATGCATCCCCGCTTCGGCGTCGAGCGCGAGTACGCGGTGCGGGTGATGGGAACGCTCGGCGACGAGGAACGATCGCGGCTGCTCGAAGGCGTCGAGATCGATGGCCAGAAGGCCAGTTTCAAGTCCATCACCGACGGGGGTGGCGAAGGTGTCAACCATTGGTACCGGGTGGTCATCACCGAAGGCCGCAACCGCGAGGTGCGCAAGCTCTTCGACGCCGTCGGCCTGACGGTCAGCCGCCTCATCCGCATCCGCTACGGCACCGTCGTCCTGCCGCACGGCCTGAAGCGCGGTGCCTGGGTCGAGCTCGACGACAACGACGTTCGCGCGATCCGCCGCCTCGCGAGCGGCAACGGCGAGCGCACCGAAGACCGCGGCGGCGACCGCGCCGAACGCGGCGGCGATGGCGGCAAGCGCCGCGACGATCAGGGCCAGCGTGGCCGCGCCACCAACGACCGCCAGCAACGTCCGCCGCGACGCGACGACGCGCGAGCCGAGCAGCGGCCCGCGGTCGAGCGCGACGACCGCGACGACGAGGAAGACGACTTCGATCCGAGCCGCATCCCGAACCCGCTGCAGCAGACCTTCGACCATCGCTTCGTGCAGGGTCGCCGGATCGGCCCGAACAGCGGCTTCGGAGCGGGCGGCAGCGCGCCGCGCGCGCCGGCCGGCAACAAGGGAGAGCCCAAGCAGCCCGACCCGCTGCAGACGTCGCTCGGCTACATCGGCGCCGATGCGTACCACCGCAAGAACCGCGGCCGCGGCGGCGGTGGTGGTGGCGGTGGTGGCGGCGGCTACGGCGGTGGCGGCCGCCGCGGCCGTTGAGCGGATGCGAGGTCGAGAGCGCTCGGCCCCCTACAATCGAAGGCTTTGCCTGAGGACCCCGGAGAACAAGCCATGGCGGTGGAACGCACCCTTTCGATCATCAAGCCCGACGCGGTCGCGAAGAACGTCATCGGGCAGATCTATTCGCGCTTCGAGGCCGCCGGCCTGAAGATCGTCGCCGCGAAGATGGTGCACCTGTCGCGCGGCGAAGCCGAGGCGTTCTACGCGGTCCATCGCGCGCGTCCGTTCTTCGGCGACCTCGTTTCGTTCATGATGTCCGGGCCGGTGATGGTGCAGGTCCTCGAGGGCGAATCGGCGATCGCGAAGAACCGCGAGCTGATGGGCGCGACCGACCCGAAGAAGGCCGACCGCGGCACGATCCGCGCCGACTTCGCCGCGAGCATCGACGCCAATGCCGTGCACGGCTCCGACGCCGTCGAGACGGCAGCGACGGAGATCGCGTTCTTCTTTCCCGGCATGGACCTGCACAGCCGCTGACAGAGCCGCGATGGTCAACCTCCTCCAGTTCGACCGCGACGCACTCGGCGACTGGTGCGAGCAGCAGGGCGAACGGCCGTTTCGCGCGACGCAGCTCTTTCGCTGGATCCACCAGCGCGGCGAGCGCGACTTCTCGGCGATGACCGATCTCGCGAAGTCGTTGCGCGACAAGCTCGTCGCGAGCGCCGAGGTCCGCGCGCTTGCGGTGGCGAGCGAGCAGGTCGCCGCCGACGGCACCGTCAAGTGGCTGTTCGACGTCGGCGGCGGCGACGCGGTCGAGACCGTCTTCATCCCCGAGCCGGGTCGCGGCACGCTGTGCATCTCGTCGCAGGCAGGGTGCGCCGTCAACTGCCGCTTCTGCGCGACCGGCCACCAGGGCTTCAGCAGCAACCTGACGACGGCCGAGATCGTCGCCCAGATCTGGCACGCCGAGTTCGAGCTGCGCCGCCGCCTAGCGCTCGGCGACGGCGAGCGCGCGATCACGAACGTCGTGATGATGGGGATGGGCGAGCCGCTGCAGAACTACGCGGCGCTCGTCCCGGCGCTGCGCGTCATGCTCGACGACCACGGCTACGGCCTCTCGCGCCGCCGCGTCACCGTCTCGACGTCGGGCGTCGTGCCCCTGATCGACCGCCTGCGCGAAGACTGCCCGGTTGCGCTCGCCGTCTCGCTGCACGCGCCCGACGACGCGCTGCGCGACGACCTCGTGCCGCTCAACCGCAAGTACCCGATCGCCGAGCTGCTCGCGTCGGCGCGGGGCTATCTCGCGCGCGCGCCGCGCGACTTCATCACCATCGAATACTGCATGCTCGACGGCGTCAACGACTCGCCCGCGCAGGCGCGAGCGCTCCTCGCGCTGCTGCGCGGCGACGGCAGCGCGGCCAACCCTGGCCTGCCGAGCAAGGTGAACCTGATCCCGTTCAACCCGTTCGCCGCGTCGGGCCTGAAGCGCTCGCCCGCCGAGCGCGTCGCGGCGTTCGCCAAGGTGCTGCACGATGGCGGCATCGTGACGACGATCCGCAAGACGCGCGGCGACGACATCGCGGCGGCGTGCGGCCAGCTCGCCGGCGAGGTGCAGGACCGCACCCGCGTCGCCGAGCGGCGGGCGCGCGCCGCCCCGGTCCTGGTCGCGGCACCGCTGTCGCGTCGGCGCGCTCCGCCGATCGCC
>JASLGD010000002.1 GCA_030150305.1 Caldimonas sp.
GCGTCGATAATCTTGGCAGACTCGTAGGCTTGGGCAGAGATGTTCGAGGGGATATAGCCGTACTCCTTGCGGAAGGCCTCCACAAAGTGCTTGCTGGCCGGGTTGTCGGTGTCCGGCGTCCAGAACGCCGCCGAGCGTGAGCCGAGCGCGGCGTCGCCGATCGTGTCGAGGTACGGGCCGTAGACGGTGAACGCGGAGTAGAGGGGGATTTCCTTCTTCAGCCCCGACGCCGCGTACTGCTTGACGAAGTTGATGGCGGGCGAGCCGGCGACGAAGGCGAACACCGCGTCAGGCTTGGTTGCCGCGATCTGCGAGATCTCCGCCGAGAAATCGGGCTGGCTGAGCGGGGGGAAGACCTCACCGACGACCTGGCCCTTGAACTGACGCTTGAATCCGTTCGCCGCGTCCTGCCCCGCCTGGTAGTTCGAGGCGATGATGAACACGGTCTTGGCGCCGGTCTTCGTCACATACTGGCCGACGGCCCCGGGCGCCTGGTCCGTCTGCCATGCCGACGAGAAGAAGTACGGCGAGCACATCTTGCCGGCGAGCTGCGATGCGCCGGCGTTCGAGCTGATCAGGATCGTCTTCGAATCGACGATGGGGTTGACAATTGCCAGCAGCACGTTCGAGAACAGCAGCCCCGTGACGACGTCGACATGCTCCTGCTTGACGAGCTTGTCGGCGAGCTGACGGGCGACGTCGGGTTTGAACTGGTCATCGTTGATGCTGACCTCGGCAGGGAGGCCGCCGAGCTTGTTGCCGAGCTCCTTCATCGCCAGCGTGAAGCCGTCCTGCTGGTGTTTGCCAAGGAGCGCCTGGGGTCCCGACAACGTCGAGACGAAGGCGACCTTGACCTTGTCGGCAGCCGTGGCCGGCAGCGCGGCGGCAAGACTCGCCAACGCGAATGCGGCGATCGATCTGATGTTCATGATGTCTCCGTCTCGCCCTCACGGGGCTGTAGTTGGCAAAGCTTTATCAGGCGCCCGCGACGGCCGTCGCGCGCTCCGCGCCGGTCGGCTCGCGCGGCGGAACGCCTGCCGTCGTCGAGTGTTCGAAGTGCAGCACCTCTCCGGGATGCATGCGCTTGTAGATCGCGTGCGCTACAATCGCCGCTTCGGCGAAACCTGAGAGGATCAGCTTGAGCTTGCCGGGGTAGACCGTGACATCCCCGATCGCATAGATACCCGGCCGCGAGGTTTCGCTGGTCGCTGGATCGATGACGATCTGCTGGTGGTCGATGTGCAAGTTCCAGTCGGCGATCGGCCCGAGCTCGGTGGCGATCCCGAAGAGCGCCAGCAACGTGTCGGCGTCCAGGCGCCGCACCCCACCGGTGTCGTCCTTGACCGTGACCGCATGCAGCACGTCGTCGTCGCCTTCCAGACCGTGCAACTGGAAGGGTGTGACGAGCTCGAGCTTGCCTTGCTGCGCGGACTCCAGGAGCGCCTGGACCGACGCCGGCGTCGCACGGAACCTGGCGCGCCGGTGGACCAGCATTACGCGCGCGGCGACGTCGAGCAGCGCGAGCGTCCAATCGACCGCCGAGTCGCCGCCGCCCGCGACGACGACGCGCCGGCCGCGCAGCGCCTCGAGGCTGCCGACGCGGTAGATCACGTGACGGCCTTCATATCGTTCGATGCCAGCCAGTGGCGGCCGATTCGGCCCCAGCGTTCCGCCGCCGGCCGCAATGATCACCGCCTTGGCGACGATCTTGCTGCCTCCCGAGAGCCGGGCCTCGATCGTCCCGCCAGCGAGCGTGCGCAGCTCGCGTACGGTTTGGCCGAGGTGATACGTCGGCCGGAAGGGTGCCGCCTGCTCGGCCAGGTTGTCGACCAGCTCGCCGGCACCGATGCGCGGAAAGCCGGGAATGTCGTAGATCGGCTTGTCGGGGTAGAGCGCCGTGCACTGGCCGCCGATGGCCTCGAACGTGTCGACGACATGGCAGTGCAGCTTCAGCATGCCGCACTCGAACACGGCGAACAAGCCTACCGGCCCGGCGCCGATGATGAGGACGTCGACCGCCGTCGGCGGATTGGCCTCGCCGCTCACGCTTGCGACGGCGCCGCCTCGGCCTTGACCTTGGCGGAGACGAACTCGCGCAGCTTGTTCTTCATGATCTTGCCGCCGGCGGACTTCGGCAGCTCTTCCATGAGCTCAAGGCGCTCCGGCAGCTGCCAGGTGGGCATCTGCTGGCTGTGAAGGAAATCGATCAAAGCGGGAAACGTCAGCGAGGCGCCTTTCTGCAGCACGACGAAGGCGCACGCGCGCTCGCCCATGACGGGGCACGGATAGGCGGCAACGGCGACATCCATGACCTGCGGATGGCGCGACACCATCTCTTCGATCAGGCGGGGGCTGATGTTGCGGCCGCCGCGCAGGATCATGTCCTTGACGCGACCGACGACGCGCATATAGCCATCGCCATCGAGAACGCCGAGGTCGCCGGCGCGATAGAAACGATCCTCGGTGAAGGCGGCCGCGGTCGCTTCGGGATCGTTCAGATAGCCGTACGACTTGTCGGCCGAGCGCCACTGGATCTCGCCCGACTGGCCGGGTGGAACCGGTTCGCCAATCTCGTCGACGAGCCGGATCTCGCACTCGTCCTGGGCTCTTCCAACCGTGGTGAGGCGCTGCTCCTGCGTGTCGTCGAGGTCGGTCGACGTCGCCACGCCGCCATCGGTTGCGCCGTAGATGCCGAAGATCTTGCAGGACATGTGCTCCTCGATCTGGCGCCCGACGTCGGCGCCGAGCGGCGCGCCGGCATTCACGAAGCAGCGAAACGCCGCGAAGTCCGAGCTCGGTCGCGCCTTGATAGCCGCCAGGCTCTGCGCGAGTTGTGCCGGGACGGCGAAGGCGTAGGTGCAGCGGTGACGGCAAATCAGCTCGATGGCAATCTCGGGCTCGGTCCAACGGTCGAGGATGACGGTGGTCGCACCATTGAGCAGCGGCGAGAGCATCGGGTAGACGTAGCCGATCGCGCCCGTGCCGGCCGGCGCCAGCGCGCCGGCGATGTCGTCGGATGTGATGCGGATGCGGCGAAAAAACGGCGCCAGTAGCGCTAGCAGGTTGTTGCTCGAAAAGACGCTCATCTTCGGCATCGACGTGGTGCCGGAGGACAGCATCACGTCGCCGGGCGCGTCCGGATCGATTGGCCCGAGCGCGGTGACCGCTGCCTCGCTGCCGCGCGAGAAAAGCGATTCAAACGAGGCTGCCTGCGGGTTCGGCACACCGACGGAGAAGATCTGCTTCAGATCAGGCAAGTCGGCACGCAGTCGGGCGTACAAGGCCGGGTAGTCGAGGTCGCGATAGGACGACGGCACGACGGCGGCGACGGCGCGGCTCGTCTTCAGCAGGTGCGGTAGCTCGGCCTCGTGCCACGCATCGTGGATCGGCACCGCGAGCGCACCGATTCGATTCAGTGCGAGATGCACCATCGGCTGCTCCGCCGAATTCGGGAGCTGCAGCGAGACGACGCTGCCCGGTCGGATGCCTGCATCGAGCAGGCCTCGCGAGAGCGCCTGGACCTGCTTGAGCAACTCGCGATAGGTCAGCAAGCGATGCGTCTCCACGATTGCCGTCTTGTCCGCGTACTGCGCCGCGTAGCGCGCGAAGCGCTCGTAGACCGTCTCGTCCGGCCAGGCGCCCGAGCGCCGGTAGCGCTCTGCCTCCGCTGCGGTCGTCAAGGGCAGGTCCTTCGATGCGCGCATGTGTCCCCTCCGGCGCTGCTTGTCGGGCTTCGGGCAGGTCAGGTGAAGCGACGATTCGCCAGGTCGTCGGGGACCTGGATGCCGATCTTCGCGAGCAGCGGTCGCGTGTCGGCGATGTACTGCTGGCGGAGCTCTTCGTTGCCTTGCTTCTGGATGCCCCACTTGACGTAGGCGGCGCTCGCGGTGGAGGTGGAGCGGCCGAACATGTCGAGCGCCGCCGGCCACCACTTCTTGATCAACTCGTTGGCTTCGGCGAGGCCTTCAGGCTTCTTGCAGTGCTTCGCGAGGTTCTTGTAGCCCAGGTTGGCGTGGAAAAGCTCTTCGCTGTGCAGCTGCGGCGCGACCGAGCGCATCGGCTCGTATGGGACGCCGCCCCAGTTCTCGCCGACGTACACGCCCACGCGGTCGGTCAGGCACTGGAACATGCAGAGGTCGCACCAGGTGTCGATCGGCAGGTTGAACGCGTACTGGTACTTGTCGACCGGCACGTCGACCTTCTCGATGCCGAAGCCCTTCAGGATGCGCCAGGTGATCACGCCGTGGCCGACCTCCTGCATCATCAGCAGGGCGAGCTGGTCCTTGGTCTCCTCGTCGGGGCACAGCGTCATGCAGCGCTCCCAGAGGTGGTTGATCAGCTTGGTGAAGTGCGGGTTGGTGGAGTTCTCGATGTGCTTGGTCAGCACCTTCGTGATCAGCGTCTTCAGCTCCTCGGGAATGTCGGGGTCTCCGAGCTTGTAGACCCGCTCTTCGGTCGGTTGCGCAACGGCTGTGTTCATCTGCGATATCTCCGGGTGGGACGCAAAAGCGTCGAGAGGTGTCAGGTTTCGGTCCAGTTCGGGGGGCGCTTCTCGAGGAATGACGTGGCGCCTTCGCGGTGATCGTTGGTCTTCTTGAGAACGCTTTGGCCGAGGCGCTCGAAGCGGCGGCCCGTCTCCAGGTCGACCTCAGCGCAGGCATTGAGGACGAGCTTGGCCATTCCGAGCGCCAACGGAGCCTTGCTGGCGAGCGTGCGCGCCATGGCCACCGCCTCATCGAATGCGGTGCCGGCCTCGACCAGGCGGGTAACGAGTCCGAGCTCGTTGGCGCGCTCCGCGTTCATCACGCCTTCGAGCATCAAGATCTGCTTGGCCCTGGCAAGGCCGACCAGCCGGACGAGTCGCGAACAGCCGCCGGATCCGGGGATCAGGCCGACGTTGGTTTCGGGAAGGGCGAAGCGAGCCTTGCGGCCGGCCACGCGGAAGTCGCAGCTCAAGGCCAGCTCCATGCCACCGCCGGCGGCGACGCCTTCGACGGCGGCGATCACCGGGATC
>JASLGD010000004.1 GCA_030150305.1 Caldimonas sp.
CGGTGCGCGACAACCTCTTCCTCGCCGTGCGCGGCGTCGCGAGCGGACGCTTCAGCTTCCGCCGACCCGGCCCGCGCCACCCGGCGAGCGTCGCGACGCGCGACCTGCTCGAGCGCACGCGCCTCGCGCACCTCGCCGACGAGCGCGTCGCCAACCTCGCGCACGGCCAGCAGCGCCAGCTCGAGATCGGCATGGCGCTCGCGGGCGCGCCGCGCATGATCCTGTTCGACGAGCCCGCGGCCGGACTCTCGCCCGCGGAGCGCCGCGAGCTCGTCGCGCTGCTCGCGTCGCTGCCGGCGCACATGAGCTTCCTCCTCATCGAGCACGACCTCGAGATCGCGATGCGCGCGGCGACGCGCGTCACCGTGATGCACAACGGCCGCGTCCTGAAGACGGGAACGCCGGAGGAGATCGAGAACGACCGCGAGGTCCAGGACATCTACATGGGAGGGCGGCACTGATGGAGCCCGGTGGCGCCTCACTGCGTTCGCTGTCTCCCGAGGGGGTGCGGCCGGGCTCGGGAGCGGACCAGCGCTCGGCCGGGCGCTGGTTCGCGGGCGAGACGGCGCGGCCGGGAGCGCCGGTGCTCGAGATCGCGCACCTCGACGTCCACTACGGGCACGCGCACGTGCTGCAGGGGATCGACCTCGTGCTCGAGCGCGGCGTGCTCGCGATCGTCGGCCGCAACGGCATGGGCAAGACGACGCTGTGCAACGCGATCACCGGCCTCGTGCCCGCGAGCGGCAGCATCCGCCTGCGCGGCGAGGAGATCCGCGGCCTGCCGCCGCACCGCATCACGCGGCGCGGCATCGCCTACGTGCCGCAGGGCCGGCGCGTCTGGCCGTCGCTGAGCGTCGACGAGACGCTGCGCCTCGTCGCGCGCGACCGGCGCGACACCGCGCGCATCTACGACATGTTTCCTCGCCTCGCCGAGCGGCGCGGCCACGGTGGCGCCGAGCTCTCGGGCGGCGAAGCGCAGATGCTCGCGATCGGGCGGGCGCTGCTCCTCTCGCCGAAGCTGCTCGTCATGGACGAGCCGACCGAGGGCCTCGCGCCGATCATCGTCGAGCAGGTGGTCGACGCGCTGCGCGGCCTCGCCGCCGAGCGCGAGATCGCGGTCCTGCTGATCGAGCAGAACCTCGGCGTCGCGGTCGACGTCGCCGATCGCATCGGCGTGATGGTCAACGGCCGCATCGCGCGCGAGATGGCCGCGAGCGAGCTCGGCGCGGATCGCGAGCTGCAGGAGCGGTTGCTCGGGCTGCGCGCGAGCGGCGACGCCGCCGAGGGCGATTCCGGCATGCCGCCGACGCCGGGCGACGCGCCTGCGCCGCAGGTGCTGACCGTGCGGCGCGCGCACGGCGACGGCGCGCCGACGCTCGACGATCTCGCGCCACGCACCGTGCGCGGCTTCAACCGCTGGAACGCCGTCGGTACCGCGCGTCCGATCGCCGACATCGCCCGCGTCCCGGCAGAGCCCTCACCCGCGAGCGGGAGCGGGCAGGGTCAGGGCGAACGTGGGCCGACCGGGTCGCCCTCACCCCCACCCTCTCCCGCAGGCGGGAGAGGGGGCCAGGTGTTCGAGTTCCCGGTGGCGTCGACGAGCGGCCGCGCCGCCTACGTCGTCGGCACGTTCGATACCAAGGGCCGCGAACTGCAGTTCCTGCGCCAGCAGCTCGAGCGGCGGGGGCTGCGCGTCGTCACCGTCGACCTCGCGACGTCGGGCAAGACGTCGACGGCCTCGGTGCATCCGCGCGAGGTCGCGCGCCACCACCCCGAAGGCGAAGCCGCGGTCTTCAGCGGCGACCGCGGCAGCGCGGTGACGGCGATGGCGGTCGCGTTCGCGCGCTTCGTGCAATCGCGCGGCGACGTCGGCGGCCTGATCGGCGCCGGCGGCTCGGGCGGCACGTCGCTCGCGACGAGCGGAATGCGCGCGCTGCCGGTCGGCATCCCGAAGGTGATGGTCTCGACGATGGCGAGCGGCGACACGCGCCCGTACGTCGGCCCGAGCGACATCTGCATGATGTATTCGGTCACCGACGTGCAGGGCATCCACCGCATCAGCGAGCAGGTGCTGGCGAACGCGGCGAACGCGCTCGCCGGGATGATGGCGCATCCGCCGGTCGCGTCGGCGAGCGCGAAGCCGGCGGTCGGCCTGACGATGTTCGGCGTGACGACCACGTGCGTGCAGGCCGTCACCAAGCGGCTCGCCGACGAGGTGGACTGCATCGTCTTCCACGCCACCGGCGTCGGCGGGCAGTCGATGGAGAAGCTCGCCGACTCGGGCCTGCTCGCCGGCGTCATCGACGTCTCGACGACCGAGATCGCCGACGAGATCGGCGGCGGCGTGCTGTCGGCCGGGCCGACGCGTCTCGACGTCTTCGCGCGCCACGCGTTGCCGTACGTCGGCTCGTGCGGCGCCCTCGACATGGTCAACTTCGGCGCGTGGGAGAGCGTCCCCGAGCGCTTTCGCGGGCGCAACCTGTACCGCCACAACCCGACCGTGACGCTGATGCGCACCACCGTCGACGAGTGCAAGGCGATCGGCGCGTTCATCGCCGCCAAGCTCAACGCGATGACGGGTCCGGTGCGCTTCCTGATCCCCGAGGGCGGCGTCTCGGCGATCGATCGCCCGGGGCAGCCGTTCCACGACCCCGACGCCGACCGCGCGCTCTTCGCGGCGATCGAGCAGGGCTTTCGTGCGAGCGGCGACAAGAAGCTCGTGCGCCTGCCGCTGCACGTCAACGACGAGGCGTTCGCCGACGCGCTCGTCGCCGCGTGGCACGACGCAGCGGCGAGCGCCGCGCAACGAACGTCGGGGAGGAGCCATGCCGCGCATCGCTAGGCAGGCGCTGCTCGAGCGCTTTCGCGCCAAGATCGCGGCCGGCCGGCCGCTCATCGGCGGCGGCGCCGGCACCGGCCTCTCGGCCAAGTGCGAGGAGGCCGGCGGCATCGACCTCATCGTCATCTACAACTCGGGCCGCTACCGGATGGCCGGTCGCGGCTCGCTCGCCGGGCTGCTCGCGTACGGCAACGCCAACGAGATCGTCTGCGAGATGGCGCGCGAGGTGCTGCCGATCGTCAAGCACACGCCCGTGCTCGCCGGCGTCAACGGCACCGACCCGTTCCTGATCGCCGACGAGTTCCTGCAGCGCCTGATCGCGCTCGGCTTCTCTGGAGTGCAGAACTTTCCGACCGTCGGCCTCATCGACGGCACGTTTCGCGCCAACCTCGAGGAAACAGGGATGGGCTTCGGTCTCGAGGTCGAGCTGATCGCGCGCGCGCACGCGCTAGACCTCCTCACGACGCCGTACGTGTTCAGCGAGGACGAGGCGAAGGCGATGACGAAGGCGGGCGCCGACATCGTCGTCTGCCACCTCGGGCTCACCATCGGCGGCACGATCGGCGCCGACACCGCGCCGGCGCTCGCCGACTGCGTGCCGCTCATCGAAGCGCGCGCCGCCGCGGCGCGCGCGGTGCGCGACGACGTCATCGTGCTCTGCCACGGCGGCCCGATCGCGACGCCCGAAGACGCGGCGTTCATCCTGTCGCGCTGCCCGTCGTGCCACGGCTTCTACGGCGCGAGCTCGATGGAGCGGCTGCCGACCGAAACCGCGCTCACGGAGACGACGCGGCGGTTCACGAACATCCCCATGCAACGTCGTCCCGAGCGCGGCATGACAAAGACTTTTCGGAGACCAACATGA
>JASLGD010000470.1 GCA_030150305.1 Caldimonas sp.
AAGACGTTCGAGTGCGAATGGGCGCATGCCTTCACGCTGCGCGACGGCAAGATCGCCGCGTTTCGCGAGTACACCGATACCGCGGCCGTCGCAGCGGCGTTCGGCCACGACTGAGCCGCTGCGTTGCGGATCACGGCAGCGCGACGCCGCTGGCGCGCCTGCGCTGCTTCAGGTGCTTTTCGTCGAGCTTGCACAGCTTGATCGATCGCAACGCGACGAGGTCGTTCGTCGCCGCAAGCCGTCATCAACATGTAGGACGACGGGGGTTGACGCTTCTCGCCACGGCGCGCACATTGCGCCGCAACCATCCCGTCCACTCAACCACAGGAGGCAACATGTCCACTCGCACCATGCACCGCTTCCTGTCGGCCGCACAGTCCTGACGATCCGCGGCCGGCGCGTGGCACCTCGCGCCGCTGCCTGGTCGTAGCTTCCCTTTCCGACTCGCAACGGCCCCGGCGCCGCGACGTCGCCGCTCGTTCGTCCTGAACGCGGCCGACAGGTCGACTCGCCGTTCGCCTTTCGCCGGACCCGATCGAAGCCGTTTCACGCGGGCGCATCGCGCGCGCGGCGGGCGTTCGTTCGGCCTGCGCAACCTGCCTCTCGAGGAGATCTCTTGGAACGCACCTACGAATGCCTGAAGAACCTCTGGACGCGCGTGACGCTGTGCTCGGCGGCGTTGGCCACGTCGGCAACGCTCCTGATCGCCGTCCTCGGCGCCTTCTACAGCGTGTCGAGCCAGCCGCTGCTCGCCGACTCGCCGCAGGCGCGGTCCGCCGTCGCCGGTTGCGAGGCGCGCGCCGACCACGACGCGCGGCAGCGCTGCATGAGGCGCCTGGTGGCCAGAGCGCAGGCGGAGGACGCCGGCGCCTCGCAGGTCGCGACGCTCGCGGCGCATCGTCGCGGCGTGCGACCGTGATGCAGGCGACGAGCGCGGCGGCGCGCGCGCGCGCTCGGGCAACGAGCGCGCATCAGGCGTTCGCCGACGCCGGCGCGGCGCCGCGCAAGACGTCGACCAGCCGCTCGACCGCGTGCGGCAGCCGGTCGCCGCGCCAGGCGACGTGCTGGTCCGGACGGCAGAGCGCGAGGGCGTGGCGATACGCATCGGGCACCCGCGTCGTCTCGCGCGCGACGTCGAGCACGACCAGGGGCATGCCGCACGCCGCGGCGGCCGCGCGCAGCGGGCCGACCTCGACGGCGCTCGAGAAGCGCAGCAGCGTGTAGCCGGGACCGAACGCGTCGTAGACGCTCCGGCCGTCGGCGAGCCAGAAGTGCGGCGCCCGGCAGCCCGGCACGGTCGATTCGGTGAAGGTGCCCATCGTGTAGGGCGGCGCTGACTCGCCGTCGCCGACGATGATCGGCGAGCGATCGTAGAAGTAGCCGAAGTTCAGGCCCGCGCAGCAGAACTGCGCGACGTTGAGGTCGTACGACGCCGTGCCGAGCGCAGCGCGAAGCGCGTCGCCCTTCGGCCCGGGCGCCTCGATCCCGACCGGGACTTCGCCGCGCGCCTTGATCATCTTCTGCGCGTGCTCCATCGCGAAGCGCGAGACCTGCTCGGTGATGGGCTGCCGCTCGGCCTCGTAGGCGTCGAGGATCGACTCTTCCGCCCAGCCGTCGAGACGCGCGGCGAGCAGCCAGGCGAGATCGGTCGCGTCGGCGATGCCGGCATTCATGCCGTAGCCCGCGTACGGCACCCACAGATGCGCGGCGTCGCCGGCGATGAAGACGTCGCCGGCACGGAAGCGGTCCGCGACGAGTCGCCGGCCGACCCAGTCCTCCTTGCTGATCACGTCGTAGCGGAAGTCGTCGCCGACGCCGAGGATCGTGCGGATCGCCCAGTCGCGATCGATCGCATCGAAGTCGGGCTCGCCGGGATTGAGGTGGTTGTGGACGAGCCAGGTCTCGCGGCCGTCGATCGCGAACACGGTGCCGCAGCGGCGCGGGTTGGCCGCGTACGTCGACCACGCCGGCTCGGCGATGCGCGCGGCCAGCTCCGGCGCGCGAATGAACGTCGACTGCACGCGCTGGATGACCGGCGTGCCTTCGAGCCGCGCGCCCATGCGCTTGCGCACCGTCGAGCTGCCGCCGTCGCAGCCGACGAGGTAGCGCGCGCGCAGCTCGAGCGCGTCGCCGCGGTCGAGATCGGTCGCAGCGATGCGCACGGCTGCCCCGCCTGCCGCGTCGTCGGGCTCCGCCGCGTAGTCGTCGACGCGCGCCCGATGCAGCAAGCGAATGTTCGGCAGCGACGCCGCGTGCGCGAGCAGGATCGGCTCGAAGTAGAGCTGGTTGATGCGGTGCGGCGGCTCGGGAGTCGGCCACTCGGTGTCGGGCCCGCCGCGGGCCGTGTAGCGCTCGGCCCGGCAGGGAATCGGGATGCGCGCGAATTCGATGCCGGTGACCGTCGTGCGAAACGCGACGTCGTTCGGGAAGTCCGCGGGCAGCCCGGCGTCGCGCACCTTGTCGACGAAGCCGAGCCGGCGGTACTGCTCCATCGAGCGCGCCGCGACGTGGTTGCACTTGACGTTCGGCGGCTCGTCGTGCGCCCGCGTCTCGACGACGACCACGTCGATGCCGCGGCCGGCGAGGTCGATCGCGAGCGTCAGGCCGACGGGCCCGGCGCCGACGACGACGACGTCTGCGTCGAAGGTGCGCATGCGCATCGGCGTGTCAGTCGAGCTTGATGCCGGCGCTCTTCACGAGCTCGCCCCACTTCTGCGTCTCGGAGCGGATGTAGGCGTCGAACGCTTCGCGGCTCTCCGCGACCGGCTCGACGCCGAGCTTGCGGATGCTCGCCTTCACTGCGTCGTCGTCGAGCGCCGCGTTGATCGCGGCGTGCAGCGTCGCGACGATCGGCGTCGGCGTCGACGCCGGCGCGACGACGCCGAACCAGCCGGTCGAGTCGTAGCCGGGGACGCCGGCCTCGGCCATCGTCGGCACGCCCGGCAACGACGGCAGCCGCTGCGGCGACGTCACGGCGTAGGCGACGACCTTGCCGGCCTGGATCTGCGGCAGCGCGGCAGGCAGGTCGACGACGGCGAGCGACACGCTGCCGGCGAGCACGCCGAGCGCGGCCGGACCCGAGCCCTTGTACGGCACCTGCGTCAGCGGCGCGCCGCTCAGCTGGCCGAAGAGCGCGGCCGAGAGGTGCATCGCCGTGCCGTTGCCGCCGTGGCCGATCGTCAGACCGCCGGGGTTCGCCTTGGCATAGGCGATCAGGTCCTTCAGCGTCTTTGCCGGCAGCCCCGGCTGGCCGATCAGCACGAACGGGATCGCGGCGAGCATCGCGACCGGCTTCAGATCCTTGAGCGGGTCGAACGGCATCTTCGCGTAGAGGCTCGGATTGACCGCGAGCGCGCCGGCCGCGCCGACGCCGATCGTGTAGCCGTCGCCTGGCGCCTGCGCGACGATGCCGAGCCCGATGTTGCCGCCGGCCCCCGGCCGGTTGTCGATCACCAGCGGTTGCCCGAGGCGTTCGCTGATCTTCGGCTGGAGCAGGCGGATCACCGCGTCGGTGCTGCCGCCGGGCGGGAACGTGACCACGACACGAATCGGCTTGGCGGGATAGTCCGCGGTCTGCGCGGCCGCCGGCGCGAACGCGAGCACGCCGGCGACGAACGCGGTCGCGAGCGCTGCGCGGCGGGTGACGAAAGTGGTGGACGATTGCATCGGCAGGCGAGGGCGTCGGGGAAGCATTTCACTACGATAGAAGAAGCGGGAGTCGAGGGGGAACGCCGAGAACGAGTTCCCTTCGCACTCGCACTGGCGCACGCTCTCGCAGACGACGTCTACCGCGAGACGATTCGAAGCGGGCGAAGAGCGCCGCGCCATTGCCTGCGCAGCCGATGCTGCACGTCGCCACGCTGGGCCATGTCGTTCCTCTGGAAACACCGTTCGAAGAGCGAGCTTAGAAGGGCACGGACGCGAAAGAGAACAGAGCAAATCCTGACCGAGGTGATCTCGAAAGGAGCCGCTCCGCCCGTCGGTGCGGCGCGGCGACGAATGAGAAAAGAGGTGACGCCGTCAGGCCGTGTCGTTGCGCGCAAGGGTCAGGTCGACCTCGACGAGCGCGCCGCGACCGAGCCGCGCGACGCCGACCGTGGTCCGCGCCGGCAGCGCCGACGCCTCGGCGAAGTGGCGATGAAAGACGCTGTTGAAGCCGACGTAGTCGCGATCGAAGTCGGCGAGGTAGATGCGCGCGAAGACGGCGTCGGCCAGCGCGTAGCCTGCATCCTCGACGATCAGCGAGAGGTTGCGAAACACCGTCTCCGTCTGCGCCACGATGCCGTCGGCCAGCGGCGCGGACGGATCGTCGGGGTCGACCGGCAGCTGCCCGGTGACGTGGAGGACGCCGTTCACCTCGACCGCGTGCGAGTAGCGAGCCGACGCCGGCGCAGGCGCGGCGCGAGCGGAGACGATGCGGCGCACGGTCATGGATGTTGCCCTTTCTGTTCGAGGCGGGAGGCGAGGTCCGGGCGGCCGCGCTCGAGATCGGCCGCCAGCCTCTCGGCGACGCGGCGCGCGTGGGCCGAGGCTTCCGGCACGCCCACCACTTCGGCGACGGCGGCGCGCGCCAGAGGGCCGGCAACGCAGAGATGCTCGGCGAGCGCGCCGTCGCGCCCGCGCAGGCGGCCGTCGACGTCGCAGTCGAGACCGACGCCGGCCGGATCGGCGCTGACGAGTCCGTTCGCGAGCAGCGAGCGAATCAGCGGATTGCGGTTGCGAGACGGCTCGCCGCTCGGTCCGGTGCAGTTGATGAACGCGGCGCAGCGCGTCTGCGCGGCAGCGCCGTCGCGCGGCTGCCAATGCACGAGCAACGCCCCGCTCGCGTCGCTGCCGATGCGGGCGATCCGGCCGGCGACGACGCGCAACCGGCCGCGCTCGATGCGAGCCTGGAGCAGCGCTTCGACCTGCGGTGCCATGCGAAAGCGATGCACGTCCCAGAACGGTCGCAGCCAGCGCACCGCGCGCCGCCGCTCCATCGCCGGCAGCGCCTGCCAGAGCGCGGGCAGCTCGACGCGCACGGCGTCGAGCGCCTCGCGCCAGTCGGCCGTGCGGCGGACGGCTTCGCGCACGCGGCGCAGCAGCTCGCGCGCGCTGCGTGGCATGGCGTGGCCGGCGAGCAGATCGAAGCCGTCGAAGAAACCGGCGTGGCTGCGCGGCAGCAGGGCGCGCCGCGAGATCGCGAGCACATGGCCGCGAAAGCCAAGGTGCACGAGGCTCACGACCGCATCGCACATGGTGAGGCCCGTGCCGGCGACGACCACGACGTCGTCTGGGCTCGTCGCCGCGAGGTCGAGCGAGTGCAGCTGCGTCCACGGGTCACGCACGAGGCCGGGGTGCCGCGCCGCGGCCGCATCGGCTGGCCAGGGGAAGTCCGGTGTCTCGTGGCTCGCGGTGATGACG
>JASLGD010000475.1 GCA_030150305.1 Caldimonas sp.
TTACGCCGAGGCCGAGAAGGTGATGGCCGAGGCGAACAAGCGGTTCCCCGACGACACCGACCTGCTCTACGAGCAGGCGATGCTCAACGAGAAGCTCGATCGCGTCGACGACATGGAGCGGCTGCTGCGCCGCGTGATCGCGATCAAGCCCGACCACCAGCACGCGTACAACGCGCTCGGCTACTCGCTCGCCGAGCGCAACATCCGTCTCAACGAGGCACGCGAGCTCATCAAGAAGGCGCTCGACCTCAGCCCCGGCGAGCCGTCGATCACCGACAGCATGGGCTGGGTCGAGTACCGCCTCGGCAACCGCGAGGCGGCGATCCGCTATCTGAGCGAGGCGTACCAGGCGCGCCCCGATCCGGAGATCGCCGCGCACCTCGGCGAGGTCCTGTGGAGCGCGGGCCGCGCCGAGGAAGCGCGTCGCGTCTTCCGCGACGCGCGCGCGCGCGACGCCCAGAACGACGTCCTTCGCGAGACGCTCGCGCGCTTGCGCGTCGACCTGTGACGCGCCGCGGCGCCGGCGCGGCGCCGCACCTCCACGCAACGCCCGCGCGCCCCGGCTCGCCGTTCGCGCTCGCCCTCGTCGCGCTCGCCGTCTCGGCGTGCACGACGCTGCCGCTTCCGGCGCCGGCGACCGGCGAGACGCTCTCCGGCCGGCTCGCGCTGCGCGTCGATGCGAGCGGCGACGCGGCGGCGAAGGCGTTCTCGGCGGCGTTCGATCTGCGCGGCGACGCCAGCGCCGGAACGCTCGGCCTTTCGACGCCGCTCGGCAGCATGCTCGCCGAGGCGCGCTGGTCGCCGGTCGAAGTCGTCCTCGCGACGCCGCAGGGAACGCGACGTTACGCCAACCTCGACGCGCTGACGCGCGACGCGCTCGGCGAGAGCGTTCCGATCGAAGCCTGGTTCGACTGGCTGCGCGGCCGCCCTTGGCCGGGCGCGCCGAGCGAGCCCGTGCCGGGGCTCGAGCAGGGCTTCGCACAGCTCGGCTGGCGCGTCGACCTCGGCAGCTTCGCCGCCGACGGCGCGCTGAACGCGACGCGGAGCGCGCCCGCGCCGACGGTCACCGTGCGCATCCGCCTCGATCGCTCGTAAGGCGGGCGACGCCATGGCCCTTCTCGCGATCCACGACGTGCCGGCGCCGGCCAAGCTCAACCTTTACCTGCACGTCGTCGGCAAGCGCGACGACGGCATGCACCTGCTCGACTCGCTGATGGTGCTGATCGACTGGTGCGACACGCTGCAGTTCGTGCCGCGCAGCGACGGCGCGCTCGTTCGCCACGACGCGACGATCGCATTGCCCGCCGACGACCTCTGCCTGCGCGCGGCGCGCGCGCTGCAGGCGTCGTCGGGAACGTCGCTCGGCGCCGAGATCACGATCGAGAAGCACGTCCCGGCCGGGGCCGGGCTCGGCGGCGGCAGCTCCGACGCGGCCTCGACGCTGCTCGCGCTGAACCGCCTGTGGCGGCTCGAGTGGCCGCTCGATCGGCTGCTGGCGATCGCCGCCACGCTCGGCGCTGACGTTCCGTTCTTCGTCGCCGGACAGAACGCGTTCGCGAGCGGCATCGGCGAGCGCCTCGAGCCCGCGGCAGTCGAGCCCGGGTGGTTCGCGGTCGTCAAGCCCGGGTCGAGCCTCGCGACCTCAGCCGTCTTTGCCAGCCCGGCGGTGGCCGAGCGCGTCGCCGCTGCTAGAATTGCGGGTTTTTCCGGGCAACGCTCTGGCGTCGATGCCGAGCCGGGCGAGCGCGGAGAAGCCGGGTCTCGGCTCGCCCCTGGCTTCGGAGGAAACGACCTGCAGGCAGCTGCCGAAGGTCTTTGCCCCGACGTCAGGCGCGCGGCGGCCGCGCTCGAACGGATCTACGGCAACAGCCGGATGACCGGTTCGGGAAGCGCGGTCTTCGCGCGGGCGGGAAGCGGCCCGGCGCCGTCGGCAGCGATGCCGGGCGATTGGCCACGAGGCTGGTCGGGCAGGATGTGCCGCTCGCTCGCGCGCCACCCGCTCGCCGATTGGGCCAGGCGCGGCGGCGAAGGTTGAAGGTGGCGGGCGCGAGCCCGACGCCTCGAGTAGGGGAGTCGCCAAGTTGGTTAAGGCATCGGATTTTGATTCCGACATGCGAGGGTTCGAGTCCTTCCTCCCCTGCCAGATCCGCTGAAGCCGCCATGCTGTTCAACACCGTCCTCTTCACCGGCAACGCCAACCCGGCGCTCGCGCAGGACATCGCCACCCACCTGTCGATCGGGCTCGGCAAGGCGAAGGTCGCGCGCTTCTCGGACGGCGAGGTCGACGTCGAGATCGAGCAGAACGTCCGTGCCCGCGACATCTTCGTCGTCCAGCCGACGTGCCGGCCGACGAACGAGAACCTGATGGAGCTCTGCATCATGGTCGACGCGCTCAAGCGCGCGTCGGCGCGCAGGGTCACCGCGGTGATCCCGTACTTCGGCTACGCGCGCCAGGACCGGCGGCCGCGCTCGACGCGGGTGCCGATCAGCGCGCGCGTCGTCGCCAACCTGCTCGAGGCGGTCGGCGTCGAGCGTCTCCTGACGATGGACCTGCACGCCGACCAGATCCAGGGCTTCTTCAACATCCCGGTCGACAACATCTACGCGTCGCCGGTGCTGCTCTCGGACCTGCAGAGCAAGCGCTACAGCGACCTCGTCGTCGTCTCGCCCGACGTCGGCGGCGTCGTGCGCGCCCGCGCGCTCGCCAAGCAGGCGGGCTGCGAGCTCGCGATCATCGACAAGCGGCGGCCGAAGGCGAACGAGTCCGAGGTGATGCACGTCATCGGCGACATCGAGGGCCGCAACTGCGTGATCATGGACGACATGATCGACACCGCCGGCACGCTCGTGAAGGCGGCCGAGGTGCTGAAGGAGCGCGGCGCGAAGAAGGTCTTCGCGTACTGCACGCACGCGGTCTTCTCGGGGCCGGCGATCGAGAGGATCCAGAACTCGAAGCTCGACGAGGTCGTCGTCACCGACACGATCCCGCTCGACGACGGCGGACGGCAGTGCAACAAGGTGCGCCAGCTGTCGGTCGCGTTCCTGTTCGCCGAGACGATCCGGCGCATCTCCGACGGCGAGTCGGTGACGTCGCTCTTCGCCGAGCAGAACAATAATTTCTAGTGGGACAGCGGGCTTCGCCGGCGCGAAGCCCTTCTCTTTCTGGTTTCGGGCTTCGCCCGGCCGCATTTCGGGCACTGCCCGTTCACGAGAGCCTGGTCGCGGGCCTCATCTTTGGAGCTGAAATGAAGTTCACCGCTTACGAGCGCACGCAGCAGGGGACCGGAGCGAGCCGCCGCCTGCGCAATGCGCAAAAGGTCCCCGGCATCGTCTACGGCGCCGGCGCCCCCACGATGATCGAGCTCGATCACAACGCGCTCTTCTTCGCGCTGAAGAAGGAGGCGTTCCACTCGTCGCTGCTCGACATGGAGCTCGGCGGCAAGACCCAGCAGGTCCTGCTGCGCGACTACCAGATGCACCCGTTCCGCCCGATCGTCATGCACATCGACTTCCAGCGCGTCGACGGCACGACCAAGATCACGAAGAAGGTGCCGCTGCACTACGTCAACGAGGAGAACTCGCCGGCCGTGAAGACCGACGGCTGCGTCGTCAACCACGTCGTCAACGAGCTCAACATCCAGTGCCTCGCGTCGCAGCTGCCCGAGTTCATCACCGTCGATCTCGGCGAGCTGACCAAAGGGCAGTCGCTGCACGTGAGCGACATCAAGCTGCCGCCGGGAACGAAGGTCGTCACCCACGGCAAACCCAACCCGGTGATCGTCTCGGCCAACGTCCAGGCCGCGGAGGAGGAAGAAGCGCCGGCGCCCGCCCCGGTGGTCGCTGCGCCCGCACCGGCACCGACCAAGGCGAAGAAGAGCGAGAAGCAGAACAAGAAGTAGAGTGCCCTCGACGAGGGAGTGCGAAGCCCCGCGACGCGGGGCTTTTTTCTTGGCGTCGAACTCGATAATCCCGCACCATGATTCGATTGATCGTCGGCCTCGGCAACCCGGGCTCGGAGTACGCGCAGACGCGCCACAACGCGGGCTTCTGGTTCGTCGACGAAGTCGCCGACCGCCTCAAGGTCCCGCTCGCGCCCGAGCGCAGCTATTTCGGCGTCGCCGGGCGGACGAGCGTCTCGGGCCGTCCGCTCTGGCTGCTGATGCCGACGACGTACATGAACCTGTCGGGCAAGTCGGTCGCGGCGCTCGCGCGCTTCTTCAAGATCGCGCCCGACGAGATCCTCGTCGCGCACGACGAGCTCGACCTGCAGCCGGGGCAGGTGCGTCTCAAGCTCGGCGGCTCGCACGCAGGGCACAACGGCCTGAAGGACATCCACGCGCAGCTCGGCAGCGCCGACTACTGGCGGCTGCGGATCGGCATCGGCCATCCCGGCGTCAAGGCCGAGGTCATCGACTACGTCCTGAAGAAGCCTTCGCCCGAGCACCGCGTCGAGATCGCCAAGGCGATCGAGCAGGCGCTGACCGGGCTCGACCTCGTTCTCGACGGCGACATGGAGCGCGCAGCGATGAAGATCAACGCCCGGCCGCCGCGGCCCAAGCCGCCGAAGCCCGACAAGCCGAAGGCCGACGAGAGCGGCGACGCGCCGCCTTCAGCGCCGGTCGAAGCGGGGCCGCGATGAAGGCGAGCGTTCGCGTCGCGAGCATCGCGTTCGCAGCAGCGATCGCGGCGTCGCCGTCGTTCGCGGAGACGGTCTACCGCTGCGGAAGCAGTTACTCGCACCAGCCTTGCGAGGGCGGCACGGCGGTCGACGTCGGCGTTTCGCCCGACGCCGCACAGCGCGCCGAAGCGCGCGGCGTCGCGACGCGCGAACGGCAGCTCGCCGCCGAGCTCGTCCACGACCGCCAGGAGCGCGAGCGCGCGTCGCGGCCGGCGACGGCCGGCTCGCTCAGCGCCGCGCCGGCGGCGGCGCATCCGGCGGCAGCGTCGGCGCCGAAGCGCAAGCACGCGCACGCATCGAGCAAGCAGCGCAGCGACGTCGACGACGGCCGCGACTTCGTCGCCGCGGTGCCGAAGTCAGCGAAGAAGTAGGAGTGCAGCGCCGCCCGCGGCGAACTCAGGAGCAAGGAGCGCAGCGCCGCACGCGGCGGGCTCAGCAGCGCAGCGCCGCGCGCCGCGTGCTCAGGAGCGGAGCGCCGCCTCCTCCTGCAGCCGCCGGTACTTCGCCCAGAGCGTCTCCTTCGACTCGACGTTCGCCGGGTCGAGCGGAATGCACGCGACCGGGCAGACCTGGACGCATTGCGGCTCGTCGAAGTGGCCGACGCACTCGGTGCAGCGGCGCGGGTCGATGACGTAGATCGATGCGCCCGGCGAGATCGCCTCGTTCGGGCACTCCGGCTCGCAGACGTCGCAGTTGATGCACTCGTCGGTGATGATCAGCGCCATCGCGTCACGACCGGCTGGACGCCGGCCACCCCAGGCTCTCGTCGAGCGCCATCCGGCGCAGCGACCGCTGTGAGGCGCCCTCGGGTTTCATCGCTAGGCCTCGACCCGCTTGGCGCGCTGCTGCAGCCGCTCGAGGACGAGCGGCGAGACGAACTTGGAGACGTCGCCCGACAGGTTGGCGATCTCACGCACGAACGTCCCCGAGACGAACTGGTACTGGTCGCTCGGCGTCAGGAACACGGTTTCGACGTCGGGCATCAGCTGGCGGTTCATGCCGGCCATCTGGAACTCGTACTCGAAGTCGCTCACCGCCCGCAGGCCGCGGACGACGACCTTCCCGCCGTGCGCGACGACGAAGTCGCGCAGCAGGCCGCGAAACGCCATCACCTCGACGTTCGGGTAGCGGGCGGCGATCTCGGTCGCGATGTCGAGCCGCTCGGCGACGGTGAACATCGTCCGCTTGTGGTGGCCCGCGGCGACGGCGACGAGGAGGCGGTCGAACAGCCGGCTCGCGCGCCGCATCAGGTCCTCGTGCCCGAGCGTCATCGGGTCGAAGGTGCCGGGGTAGACGGCAATCAACGGGGTCGCTGTGGTCACATCGATCTCCACGCGGCGAAGCCGCTGCCGGCGTCCGGGGGCGCCTCGGCGACGCAGTGTAGCCCCGGCCTCACGCCGGCGTGGCCCTGCGCAGCAGCTGGTAGTGGACGCTGCCGGCGCGTGCTGCACGGTGCACCGCGAGCCCGCGCGCGGCCGCCGCATCGGCATCGACCGCCGCCGGTGCCTCGACGTACACGAAGCCGCCGTCGCGCACGACGGCCGCAGCAGCGGCAAGCGCCGGAGCGAGCAGGTCGGATTCGAACGGCGGATCGAGAAAGACGAGGTCGACGCTCGCAAGCGGCGCCCGCGCGAGCCATTGCAGCGCATCGGCGCGCTCGACGCGAACGTTCTGCGCGGCGAGCCGCTGTCGCACCGCAGCGAGGCTCGCGACGAGCGCAGCGTCGCGCTCGACGAGCACGACTTCGGCTGCGCCGCGCGACGCCGCCTCGAAGCCGAGCGCCCCCGAGCCGGCGAACGCGTCGACGCAGCGCCAGCCGTCGAGCGTCTGGCCGAGCCAGTTGAAGAGCGTCTCGCGGACGCGGTCGGGCGTCGGCCGCAGCCCGGGCCGGTCGGCGACGGGCAGGCGGCTGCGCTTCCAGGCGCCGCCGATGATGCGGACCTCGCGCGGGAACGCGCTCGCGCGCGCATTCGCGCGCTGCGGCGCCGCCGCGTCGCGCCCGCGCGCGCTCACGGCCGCACCGGGATGCCGTCGCGCGCGAGCAGCGCCTTCGCCTCGCGGACCGAGAACTCGCCGTAGTGGAAGATGCTCGCCGCGAGCACCGCGTCGGCGCCGCCGATGCGGATGCCCTCCGAGAGATGCGCGAGCGAGCCGACGCCGCCCGACGCGATCACCGGCACCGCCACCGCGTCGGCGACGGCGCGCGTCAGCGCGAGATCGAAGCCGCTCTTGGTGCCGTCGCGGTCCATGCTCGTCAGCAGGATCTCGCCGGCGCCGAGCGCCGCGACGCGTTGCGCCCATTCGACGGCGTCGAGGCCGCTGTTGCGGCGACCGCCGTGGGTGTAGACATCCCAGCCGGCCGCATCGCCGGCGCGCCGCTTGGCGTCGATGGCGACGACGATGCACTGCGACCCGTACTTGGCCGCCGCGTCGCGCAGGACCTCGGGATTGGCGACCGCAGCCGAATTGAAGCTGACCTTGTCGGCGCCGGCGTTGAGCAGCCGGCGGACGTCGGCAACATTGCGCACGCCGCCGCCGACCGTGAGCGGAATGAAGACCTGCGATGCGACCGCCTCGATGATCGAGAGGATCACGTCGCGCTCGTCGCTCGTCGCGGTGATGTCGAGGAAGGTGAGCTCGTCGGCGCCCTGGTCGTTGTAGCGCGCCGCGATCTCGACCGGATCGCCGGCGTCCTTCAGCTCGACGAAATTGACGCCCTTGACGACGCGCCCGGCGGTGACGTCGAGGCAGGGGATGATGCGCTTGGCGAGCATGGCGTACGGCCGTCATTCTGAGCGAAGCGAAGGATCCCGGCGGTCGCAGCGCCGAGATCCTCCGCTTCGCTCAGGATGACAGGAGCTCGCGCCGACTGGGACTGCAGGGGCCGCGACTCAGGCGTCGGCGAGCTCGTCGGCGCGCGCCTGCGCGGCGGCGAAGTCGAGCTCGCCGCTGTAGATCGCGCGGCCGCAGATGACGCCCGAGATGCCGACCTCCTCGACCGCGCACAGCTTCTCGATGTCGGCGAGCGACGAGAGGCCGCCCGAGGCGATCACCGGAATCGTGAGCGCCTGCGCGAGGCGCACCGTCGCGTCGATGTTGACTCCGGTCAGCATGCCGTCGCGGCCGATGTCGGTGTAGACGATCGCCTCGACGCCGTAGTCCTCGAACTTCTTC
>JASLGD010000478.1 GCA_030150305.1 Caldimonas sp.
CGTGGGCGCGGTCGCGCGTCGCGACGCGCAGCGCGAGCGCGACGTAGAGCGCGAAGATCCACTGCGCGGCGTCGTTGGCGTCGCGCGACCACGCGCCGACGAGGTCGCGCAGCGGCCACTGCGCGAACAGCAATGCGGCGAGCGGCAGCGCGAGCCACGCCGCGGCGGAGGTCGCGCGGTCGAGCGCCGTCGAGAGCGCGGCGGCGACTCCGCGCAGGCGAGGGGACGAGGCCATCGTCCCTAGAATCGCACGCGATGCGCTCCTCGACCAGTGCGGCAGACCCGGGCGCATCGCCTCTCGCCGACCGCCCGGTCGCGCTCCCGCACTGGCGCGGCGTCGCGCTCGCGATGGCCGGATCGATCGCGTTCTCGGGCAAGGCGATCATCGTCAAGCTCGCGTACCGCTACGGCGTCGACGCGGTGACGCTGATCATGTACCGCATGCTGTTCGCGCTGCCGCTCTTCGCGTTGCTCGCGTGGTGGGCGGGACGCGGACGCGATGCGCTGACGCGGCGCGACTGGCTGGTCGTCACCGGCCTCGGCTTCTCGGGCTACTACCTGGCGAGCTTCCTGGACTTCGCGGGGCTCGCCTACATCACCGCCGGGCTCGAGCGGCTGATCCTCTACCTCAACCCGACGCTCGTGCTCGCGATCGGCGTCGTCGTCTTTCGGAGGCGGCCGAGCCGGCGACAGCTCGTCGCGCTCGCGGTCAGCTATTGCGGCGTCCTCGTCGCGTTCGGTCACGAAGTCTCGTTCCAGGGCGGCGGCGCGGTCGTCGGCGCTGCGCTCGTGTTCGCGAGCGCGATCAGCTATGCGATCTACCTCGTCGCGAGCGGCGAGGAGGTCAAGCGCCTCGGCGCATTGCGCCTCACCGGGCTCGCGACGACGGTCGCGTGCTTCTTCTGCATCGCGCAGTTCTTCGTGCTGCGGCCGGTGAGCGCGCTCGCCGTCGCGCCCGAGGTGATCTGGCTGTCCGTTCTCAACGCGACGCTGTGCACGTTCGCGCCGGTGCTGATGGTGATGATGGCGATCGAGCGCGTCGGCGCGACGGTTGCCGCACAGACCGGCATGGTCGGGCCGATGTCGACGATCATCATGGGGATCGCCATCCTCGGCGAGCCGTTCACGGGTTGGATCGTCGCCGGCACGGTGCTGGTGCTCGCCGGCATCTGGTTGCTCGCAAGGAGAAACTGACATGGATCTCGGAATCGCAGGGAAATGGGCGCTCGTCTGTGCCGCGAGCAAGGGCCTCGGCAAGGGCTGCGCGAAGGCGCTCGTGCTCGAGGGCGTCAACGTCGTCGTCACGGCGCGCGGCGCCGACGCGCTCGAGGCGACCGCGACGGAGCTGCGCGCGCTCGGGCGCGGCGAAGTGCGCGCCGTTGCCGGCGACATCACGACCGCGGCCGGACGCGCCGCCGCGCTCGCCGCCTGCCCGCAGGTCGACATCCTCGTCAACAACGCCGGCGGCCCGCCGCCGGGCGACTTCCGCGACTGGGACCGCGATGCCTGGATCAAGGCCGTCGACGCCAACATGCTGACGCCGATCGAGCTGATGAAGGCGACCGTCGACAAGATGGCCGAGCGCGGCTTCGGCCGCGTCGTCAACATCACGTCGGGCGCGGTCAAGGCGCCGATCGACATCCTCGGCCTCTCGAACGGCGCGCGCAGCGGGCTCACCGGGTTCGTCGCCGGCCTCGCGCGGAGCAGGATCGCCGGTCGCGGCGTCACGATCAACGGCCTTCTTCCCGGTGCCTTCGACACCGACCGGCTGCGCGCGACGATGCAGGGCGCGGTCGCAAAGACCGGCAAGACGATCGAGCAGGTCGCCGACGACCGCAAGAAGACGATCCCGGCGCAGCGCTTCGGCGACGCCGACGAGTTCGGCGCGATCTGCGCGTTCCTCTGCAGCGTCCACGCCGGCTACATCACCGGCCAGAACATCCTCGCCGACGGCGGCGCGTACCCCGGCACGTTCTAGGTCGGCATCGCCGCGCCGCAGTTCCAGCATTGCTCGAACGGGCCGTCGACGCGCTCGTGGCACTGCCGGCACACCCAATGCCGGTGGACCGGATGGCGCAGCTCGTGCAGCAGCGCGCGGGCACGCTCGAGCTCGCCGTCGTCGGAGATCCAGACCTCGGGCAGCGCCTGGTCGGGCGGCAGCTCGCCGGCGATGCTGCTCGCGTACATGCGCTGCACCGTCGCCGCGATGCCGGCGTGCGTGAGCAGGTCGGCCCACAGCGTGGCGACCGGCAGATTGGGAGCTTGCGTCAGACGTTTCATCGAAGCCTCTGGCACGATAGCGCACCACGATCCCGAAGGCGAACGCGATGACCACGATCAGCCCGACCATCCGCATCGACAGGAACGGCGGCCCCGAGGAGATGAAGCTCGTCGATCTCCCGGTCGGCGAGCCGGGGCCCGGCGAGATCCGCATCCGTCACCATGCGAGCGGCCTCAACTTCATCGACGTCTACCAGCGCTCGGGCGTCTACACGCTGCCGATGCCGCTGACGCTCGGCATGGAAGGCGCCGGCGTCGTCGAGGCGGTGGGCGAGGGCGTGACGCACCTGAAGCCCGGCGACCGCGCCGCCTACGCGGCCAATCCGCCCGGCAGCTATTCGCTCGCGCGCGTCATGCCGGCGCGAAACGTGGTCCGGCTGCCCGACGCGATCTCGTTCGAGACCGGCGCGTCGATGATGCTGAAGGGCATGACCGCGCAGTACCTGCTCCGGCGCACGCTGCCGCAGGGCGGGCTGCAACCTGGCGACCACGTCCTCTTCCACGCCGCCGCGGGCGGCGTCGGCCTGATCGCGTGCCAGTGGGCGCGCGCGCTCGGGCTGCAGCTGATCGGCACCGCGGGCAGCGACGAGAAGTGCAAGCTCGCCAAGGAGAACGGGGCCGCGCACGTCATCAACTATCGCACCGAGGACTTCGCCGCGCGCGTCAAGGAGATCACCGCCGGCAAGGGCGTCAAGGTCGTCTACGACTCGGTCGGCAAGGACACCTGGGACAAGTCGCTCGACTGCCTGCGCCCGTTCGGCCTGATGGCGAGCTTCGGCAACGCCTCGGGCGTCGTGCCACCGTTCCCGCCCGGCATCCTCGGCGCGAAGGGATCGCTCTACGTGACGCGGCAGACGCTCTTCACGCACATCGCGACGCGCGAGGCGACGCAGGAGATGGCCGACGAGCTGTTCGCCGTCGTCGCGAGCGGCAAGGTCAAGATCCACACCGAACGTCGCTATCCGCTCGCCGACGTCGCGCAGGCGCACCGCGATCTCGAGTCCCGCGCGACCACGGGCTCGGGCATCCTCCTGCCCTGACCGAGCGATGCCGACGCTCTACGGAACGCAAGGATCGGGTTCGGCGGCCGTCGAGGCCGCGCTCGCGATCGCCGGGATCGAGGCGCGGCTCGTCGACGCCGCGTCGTGGCGCGAGTCGCCGGGGCTCGAGGAGCTGAGGCGGGTCAATCCGCTGGCGCAGATCCCGACCCTCGTGCTCGACGACGGCAGCGTGCTCACCGAGAGCGCGGCAATCCTGATCCATCTCGGCCTCGTGCGTCCCGCGAGCGGCCTGCTCGCGACCGAGCCGCGCGAGCGCGCGCAGCAGATCCGCGGCCTCGTCTACATCGCCGCCAACTGCTACGCGGGCATCGGCATCCTCGACTATCCCGACCGCTGGTACCCCGATCCCGACGACGCGGTGCGAAAGGCGATGCAGACGCGCGGTCGCGCACGCCTGCACGAGCTCTGGGAGACGTTCGCCGACCAGTTCGCGGCGCGACCCTGGCTCGCCGGCGAGCGGATCGGCGCGCTCGACGTCCTCGCCGCGACCGTCTCGAAGTGGAGCGGCGCGCGCCAGGCGCTCGCGGCGTCGCGGCCGCCCTTCGCGCAGCTGCTCGCGCGCATCGACGCCGAGCCGCGCGTCGCCGCGGTGTGGGCGCGGCACTGGCCCGAGCGATGACCCGGAGGGCCGCATGCCTGCTTGCGTGTGGCTGGTTGTGCTCGCGGCGTTGCTCGCCGCGGGAGCGGCGCGCGCCGACGGCGAAGACGAGCTCGTCGCGCTGATCAACGCGCGCCGCGCCGAGACGCGCGACTGCGCCGGGCGGCCGCGACCCGCCGCGAGCCCGCTCGCGCCGTCGCTCGCGCTCGCGCAGGTCGACGCGCGGACGTCGGCCGAGCTCGCGCGTGCGCTCTCGAGCGTCGGCTATCTCGCGTCGAGCGCCGCGACGATCGTCGTCTCGGGTCCGCGCGACCCGCAGGAGGCGCTGCGCCAGATCGAGCAGCACTACTGCACGAGCCTGCTCGACGCGCGCTATGCCGACATCGGCGTCGCGCGCAGCGGCGCGACGTGGCGGATCAACATCGCGCGGCCGCTGATCGCGAAGGACCTCGGCGACTGGCACGAGGCGGGGCAGGCGGTGCTGCGCCTCGTCAACGATGCGCGCGCGCGGCCGCGCGTCTGCGGCGACAAGTCGTTCGCGCCGGCGCCGCCGCTCGCGTGGAACGACCAGCTCGCGCAGGCGGCGTTCGTCCACAGCCGCGACATGGCGCAGCGCAACTACTTCGACCACGTCGACCCGAGCGGCGCGAGCGTCGCCGAGCGCGCGTCGAAGACGGGCTATCGCTGGCGCGTCGTCGGCGAGAACATCGCCGCCGGGCAGGGCTCGGCGAAGCAGGTCGTCGCCGGCTGGCTCGCCAGCCCGGGACACTGCGAGAACATCATGTCGCGCGAGTTCGTCGACATGGGCGCCGCGTACGCGATCAATCCGCACAGCGCGATGGAGATCTACTGGACGCAGGCGTTCGGCGCGCGTTGAGCTCTGTCTGGCGCAGCGAAGGATCTCGTTCTCTGCCCACGGGATCGGGATGGCAGGGCGCTTGGGCTGCCCACGGGATCGGGACGACAGGGCGCTTGGCTGCGCACGGGACGACAGGGCGCTTGGCTTCGCACGGGATCGGGACGACAGGGCGCCCTGTTTTGCTCCATGTCCCCCGGGCCTGGCCTG
>JASLGD010000186.1 GCA_030150305.1 Caldimonas sp.
GTACGGCGTCAGGTTCTCCTCCTGGAGCAGGAAGGCGACGAACTCCTTGGCGCGCGCCTTGTTCTTGGCGCCCTGGAAGACGACCCCCGTTTTCACCGCGGCGCGGTAGACCATCTTCGAGCCGTCCGGCTTGTTCGGGAATCCGGCCGTGCGGATCAGCTCGTAGTAGTTCTTCTTCGCCGTCGCACGCTGCTCGGCGCTGAGCGACTCGTTGTTGGCGTCGTCGAGCCACTTGGCGGCGATCGAGATCGTCGCGTTGTGCGTGATCACCGTCGTCTTGTTGTGGAACGCGACGTTGTTGTCGGGGTCCTTCCAGCTCGTCGACGACGGCGGCGTGCAGCCCTTGGCCGCGACGTCGGTGTAGTCCTTCATCGCGCTGATCAGCCCGGCCTTGACCTTCGGGTCGTCGACCAGGAGCTTGCCGTTGTCGTCGACCAGCTTGACGTTGTACGCGTCCATGAACGTCAGGAACGAGTAGAACGAGTCGCTCGAGTCGACGCCCATCGGCTGGCCGATGCCGAACAGGCGGTTGCCGGTCTTCTGCCGGATCGCCGGCTGCACCTTGTCGCACCAGAACGACCAGTAGTCGCTCCACTTGGTCGGGATGTCGGCCTCCTTGAAGCCGGCCTGGCCGAGCATGTCGAGCCAGATCTCGATGTGCATCGTCTGCTGCTTGAGCGGAAACGCGAAGTAGGCGCGCTTCTTCGTCTTGTCGTCCCAGAGGTAGGTCGTCTCGAGCGTGTTCTTCAGGAAGCGGCCCTTGATCGGGTTGAGGACGTCGCTGATGTCCTCGAGCTTGCCGTCGAACGCCCACTTGCCGGTGACCTGGAAGTCGTAGACGTCGGCGTACGCGACGTCGGGCGGCGAGCCGGCGTCGAGCGCGGCGACCGTCTTCGGGATCATGTCCTGGATCGGGTACTGCGAGAGCTCGACCTTGACGCCGGACTTGGCCTCGTACTTCTTGATCGCCTCGTAGAGCGCGTCGTCCTCGGACTTGTAGAACCCCTTGACCCACCAGACGGTGAGCTTCTCCTGCGCCAGCGCCTGGCCGGCGAAGGCGAGCGCGCAGCCGGCGACGATGCCGGCGATCATCTTCTTCATCGAGTCTCCTCTCGGGTGGCGGACGGCCTGCGACCGTTGCGGGGCAACATACCCGATGGAGCGGCGCTTCTCAATCCGGAATTGGCGTAGTCGTCCGGACAACCCCGCACTCGCGCCCGAGCGACGCGATCAGCCCGGCCAGTCGGGCTTGCGCTTGTCGATGAACGCCTGCACGCCTTCGAGCGTCGCCGGCTCCATCATGTTGCACGCCATCGTCCGGCCGGCATCCTCGTACGCAGCGGCGGTGCCGGTCCCGAGCTGGCGGTAGAAGAGCTGTTTGCCGAGTGCGATCGCGACGCGCGGCTTGGCGACGATCGCGGCGACGATCTTCTCGATCTCGGCGTCGAGCGCGGCGGCGTCGACGACGCGGTTGACGAGGCCGCGCTCGCGCGCCTCGTCGGCGGAGATGAACTCGCCGGTGACGAGCATCTCGAACGCCGCCTTGCGGCCGACGTTGCGCGAGAGCGCGACGCTCGGCGACGAGCAGAAGAGGCCGAGGTTGACTCCGCTCACCGCGAAGCGCGCCTCGCTGGCGGCGACGGCGAGATCGCACGCGGCGACGAGCTGGCAGCCGGCGGCCGTCGCGATGCCCTGGACGCGCGCGATCACCGGCACCGGCAGCCGCTGCAGCGTCATCATCAACCGTGCGCAGCGTGCAAAGAGGTCTTCGTAGTACGCCTGCGAGGGTTGCGCGCGCATCTCCTTCAGGTCGTGGCCGGCGGAAAACGCCTTGCCGCCGGCGGCGACGACGACCGCGCGCACCGTCTCGTCGGCGGCGATCGCGTCGAGCTCGGACTGCAGCGCCGCGAGCATTCCCTCGCTCAGCGAGTTGAACGACTGCGGGCGGTCCAGCGTCAGGGTGACGATGCCGCGCGCGTCGGCGTCGCGGCGAACGAACGGCGTCAGGTCGGTCGCGGCACGGTCGTTCATCGTCGTTCTCCTATTCGATCGCCGACGCCGAGCGCGCGCGCTCGCGCAGCTGGAACTTCTGGATCTTGCCGGTCGACGTCTTCGGGATCGGCTCGAAGCGGAACTCGCGCGGCACCTTGTAGCCGGCGAGGAGCTCGCGGCAGTGCGCCGTCAGCTCCGCGGCCGTCGTCGTCGCGCCTTCCTTCAGCTCGACGAACGCGAGCGGCGTCTCGCCCCACTTCGCATCCGGCCGCGCGACGACCGCGCACGCGAGGACCGCGGGATGGCGATAGAGCGCGTCCTCGACCTCGATCGAGCTGATGTTCTCGCCGCCCGAGATGATGACGTCCTTGCTGCGGTCGCGGATCTTCACGTAGCGGTCGGGCTCGAGCACGGCGAGGTCGCCGGTGTGGAACCAGCCGCCGGCGAATGCCTGCGCGGTCGCGCTCTCGTTCTTCAGGTAGCCGCGCATCACGATGTTGCCGCGAAACATGATCTCGCCCATCGTGCTGCCGTCGGCGGGGACCTCGGTCATCGTCTCCGGGTCGAGCACCGTCATCGCCTCTTCGAGCGCGTAGCGCACGCCCTGGCGGCCGTTCAGGCGCGCCTGCTCGGAGAGCGACGCGTCGCTCCACTGCGGCCGCTTGACGGCGACCGCCGCCGGGCCGTAGACCTCGGTCAGGCCGTAGACGTGCGTGATGTCGAAGCCGATCCGCGCCATGCCCTCGATCATCGCCGCCGGCGGCGCTGCGCCCGCGACCATGCCGCGGACGCGATGGCCGATGCCGGCGCGCATCGCCTCCGGCGCCGCGATCAGCAGGTTGTGCACGATCGGCGCGGCGCAATAGTGGTCGACGCGCTCGCTGCGGATCGCATCGAGGATCGCTGCCGCTTCGACCCTGCGCAGGCAGACGTGCGTGCCGCCAAGCAGCGCGACGGTCCACGGGAAGCACCAGCCGTTGCAGTGGAACATCGGCAGCGTCCACAGGTAGCGCGGAAAGTGCGGCATCGTCCAGGTCGCCGCGTTGCAGACCGCGTTCAGGTACGCGCCGCGGTGGTGGGTGACGACGCCCTTCGGATCGCCCGTCGTTCCCGACGTGTACGAGACCGCGATCGCGTCCCATTCGTCGGCCGGCCCTTCGAGACGGGCGAGCGGAGCGTGCGCGGCGATGAGCGCCTCGTATTCGTGGCTGCCGACGCGCTCGCCGGCGCCGCGGTACTCGCTGTCGCAGACGTCGATCACGACCGGCGAGCGGCCGTGGCGCTCGCGCAGGATCGCGAGCGCGCTGCCGACGGTCGGCGCGAGCTCGCGGTCGGCGATCACGACCGCGCTCTCGCAGTGGTCGAGCTGCCAGGCGATGAGCGCCGCATCGAGGCGCGTGTTGATGGTGTTGAGGACGGCGTTGAGCGCCGGCACCGCATAGTGCGCCTCGACCATCTCGGGCGTGTTGTGCAGGATCGCGCTGACCGTCGTGCCGCGGCCGACACCGAACGTGCGCAGCGCGCTCGCCAACCGCGCCGCGCGGTCACGCGTCTCGCGCCACGTGTAGCGGCGCTTGCCGTGGACGACCGCCTCGAGGTCGCCGAACACCTCGGCGCTGCGCTCGACGAAGCTCGTCGGCGTGAGCGCGACGTGGTTGGCTGCCGTCTTGTCCAGACCTTGCTCGTAG
>JASLGD010000185.1 GCA_030150305.1 Caldimonas sp.
GGTTGCCCGCCCCCTTGCCCTTGTTGACGCGCGGCAGGTCGCGTCGGCGCACGAGCAGGTGCACGTCCTTCGCGCCGCACTCGAGCGCGGTCGCCGCGCTGTCCATCGCCGACGCGCCGCCGCCGATCACGCCGACGCGCAGGCCGCGAAGCTGCGCGTAGTCGTTGTCGTCGGAGGAGTGCGCCCAGCGCGTGCGCGGCAGCTTCTCGGCGAACGCGGGCAGCGACGGGCCGCCGAGGCCCGCCCGGCCGGTCGCGATCACGACGTGGCGCGCGCAGGTGCGCGTGACGCGGCCGCCGGCCTCGATCGCGAGCTCCACCAGGCCGTCGGCACGCGGCACGATGTCGGTGATGCGATGTTCGTTCTTCACCGGCAGCGCGAGGGCCCGTCGATACCAGCGCAGGTAGTCCATCCACTGCAGGCGCGGGATCTTGTCGAGCGCGTCCCACGCGTCGCGCCCGAACTGCGCTTCGAACCAGGCGCGAAACGTGAGCGACGGAATGCCGAGCGCCGGGCCGGCGAGCTGCTTGGGACTGCGCAGCGTCTCCATGCGCGCCGTCGTCGCCCATGGTCCCTCCCATCCGGCGGGCGCTTCGTCGCAGGCGACGACGCTCATGCCGCGTTGCACGAGCGCGGCGGCGGCGGCGAGCCCGGTCATGCCGGCGCCGACGATCGCGACGTCGAGCACCGGCTCGCCGTCGCGCACGAGCTGCGGCGTCCAGCGCTGCGCCGGCAGCTGCAGGAACGCGAGCTCGTCGGCGAGGCGTGCTGCGAGCGCCGCGAGCCCCTCGGCCATCACTGCGCCTGGATGTTCGCCTCGCGCACGACGCGGCCCCACTTCTCGGTCTCGTCGGCGATCGTCTTCGCGAGCTGCTCGGGCGTGCCGCCGAGCGTCGAGACGCCGATGTCGGCGAGCCGCTTCTTCACCGCGGGGTCGGCGAGCGCTTCGTTGGTCACGGCGTTCATCTTCTGGATCACCGCGCCCGGTGTGCCCTTCGGCGCGAGCAGCGCGAACCAGGTCGACGACAAGAGCCTCGGCTGGCCGAGCTCGGCGGTCGTCGGCACGTCGGGCAGGCCGGGCGAGCGCTGCGGCGCCATCACCGCGATCGCGCGCACCTTGCCCGCCTTGACCTGCTGCGCGATCCCGGGGATCAGCTGGAACATGAGCTGGATGCGGCCGCCGACGAGGTCGGTCGTCGCGGTGCCCGGCGCGTTGTACGGCACGTGCGTCATCTGCGTGCCGGTCTCGCGCTCGAACAGCGCGCCGGCGAGGTGCATCGAGCTGCCGATGCCGGTCGAGCCGAAGTTGAGCGCGTTCGGATGCGCCTTCGCGTAGCGCTCGAACTCGGCGAGATCCCTGGCCGGGATGTCGTTGTTGACGACGAGCACGTTGGGCACGTCGGCGACGAGGACGATCGGAACGAAGTCGCGCTGCACGTCGAACGGCAGGTTCTTGTAGAGCGACTTGTTGACCGCGAGCGTTCCCGCCCAGCTGAACAGGAAGTGGTAGCCGTCGCCGGGCGCCTGCGCCGCCGCGGCGGCGCCGATGTTGCCGTTGGCGCCGGCCTTGTTCTCGATCACGAAGGTCGCGTTGAGGCGCTTCTGCAGCTCCTCGGCGACGATGCGCGCGATCGTGTCGCCGGTGCCGCTGCCGCCGGGGGCCGGAACGACGAGCTGGATCGGCTTGCCGGCCTGCGGCCACTCCTGGGCGAGCGCCGGCGCGCCAGCGAGCGCGACCAGCGCCGCGACGGCCGCCGAGAAGAACGAACGTCTGGACATGACAAGGCTCGAAGAATGCGTCGCCTGCGATGTTGACACGGCGGCACTGGCTGCGCTGCCGCCGGGGCTCGCGACGCGCGTGCGGCGGGGGCCCACAATCCGCGGGCGCCGCCCCGCGCGCGCGGAGTCTCGCATGCACTACACCAAGCTCGGCCGCACCGGCCTCGACGTCTCGCGCCTGTGCCTGGGCTGCATGAGCTACGGCGAGCCCGACCGCGGCAATCACACGTGGACGCTCGGCGAGGCGGCGAGCCGGCCGTTCCTGCGCAGGGCGCTCGACCTCGGCATCAACTTCTTCGACACCGCGAACGTCTACTCGGCGGGGTCGAGCGAGGAGATCGTCGGCCGCGCGCTGCTCGCGTACGCACGACGCGGCGAGGTCGTGATCGCGACCAAGGTCAACGGGCGCATGCACGAAGGCCCCAACGGCATGGGCCTGTCGAGGAAGGCGATCTTCGCGGAGATCGACGCCAGCCTGCAGCGGCTCGGCACCGACTTCGTCGACCTCTACCAGATCCACCGCTGGGATCCGCGCGTGCCGATCGAGGAGACGCTCGAGGCGCTGAACGACGTCGTCCGCGCCGGCAAGGCGCTTTGCATCGGCGCCTCGTCGATGTTCGCGTGGCAGCTCGCGAAGGCGCTGCGCGTCTCCGAGCGCCACGGCTGGGCGCGCTTCGCGACGATGCAGAACTACCTCAACCTCGTGTACCGCGAGGAAGAGCGCGAGATGCTGCCGCTCTGCAAGGACGAGGGCATCGGCGTCATCCCGTGGAGCCCGCTCGCGCGCGGCCGCCTCGCGCGCGACTGGGACGCGAAGAGCGAGCGTTCGGAGAACGACGCGTTCGGCAGCACGCTCTACGCGCGCACCGGCGACGCCGACCGCAAGGTCGCCGCGGCGCTCGCCGCGGTCGCGTCGCGCCTCGGCCGCCCGCGCGCGCACGTCGCGCTCGCCTGGGTGCTCGCGAAGCCCGAGGTCACCGCCCCCATCGTCGGCGCGACGCGGCTCGAGCAGCTCGACGACGCCGTCGCGGCGCTCGACGTACGACTGTCGCCCGACGACATCGCCGAGCTCGAGGCTCCGTACGTGCCGCATCCGGTGATCGGCCACGAGTGAGCGCGGGCGTGCGGCGCGGCTGCCGCACGAAACGCGACGGTCGCTTGCGGACTGGTCGAACGATCGATGGTGAGTCGCGTGCGGCGCGGGCGGAGGCACGCGCGGTTGAGGCGCCCGCGTGCGCCTCAACCG
>JASLGD010000197.1 GCA_030150305.1 Caldimonas sp.
CTCGGTCTGAGCTTCGAGGCCTGGGTCTACCACCCGCAGTTGCCTCAGGTGATCGAGCTTGCCGATGCCTTTCCCGACACCACCATCGTTCTCAACCACATGGGCGGACGCGCGGGCGTCGGGCCCTACAAGGCGGATCGAGAGATCGTCGAGCGGCAATGGACAGAGAGCATCCGGCAGCTGGCATTGCGCCCCAACGTCCTGGTCAAGATCGGCGGCATCGGCATGCGACTCGGCGGCTTCGATTTCCATGACCGGCCGCTGCCTCCGACCTCCGTCGAACTCGCCGAGGCATGGGGACCTTACGCGAAGACCTGTATCGATGCATTCGGACCGGGACGAGCGATGTTCGAAAGCAACTTCCCCGTAGACAAGTCTTGCTGCAGCTACCGCGTGATGTGGAACGCGTTCAAGCGCATGGCGGGAGGCTTCAGCGCTGATGAGAAAAGGGCTCTCTTCGCGGCCAATGCGGTCCGCGTCTACCGGTTGCCAGCTGAACTGGCGGAAGCACCAAAGTCGGCCTGAGGTCAGGCCGGTATCCAACGGAGAAGTCGAATGTCAAAAGACCGTATCGCCCTTGTCACTGGAGCTGCCAGCGGAATCGGGCTTGCGATCGCTACACGGTTTGTCAACGCCGGGATGCGTGTTCTGCTGGTCGACCGCAGCGACTCCGTGGTCGAAGTCGCTCAGCGGCTCGGCGCTGAGTGCGCGCTCGGCTGGGTCGCCGATCTGGGCGTGACCGATGACGTTCTCGGTACGGTGGACAAGGTGGAGAAGGCGTTCGGACGTTGCGATGTTCTCGTCAACAACGCCGGGGTGCATCCCAAGGTAAACGGACGCATCGTCTCGCTCGAAGACACCACCCTCGAGGCATGGGAGACCGTGTTTCGAATCAACCTCACCGCGCCGTTTCTGCTTTGTCAGCGTCTGTTGCCAGGCATGCGTGACCGGCGTTGGGGCCGCGTGGTCAACATTTCATCACGCACCGCGCGTACGTATTCGGACCGCGCGGGGACCCACTACACGGCCTCCAAGGCCGGCCTGATCGGCTTGACCCGCAAGATCGCGGGCGACTATGCTTCCTTCGGGATCACCGCCAACTGCGTGGCTCCTGGCCAGATCGAAACTCCGCTCGCGCGGACGTCCACTGCCGAAGTGCTGGCCAAGGCGGCGGCATCGACACCCGCGGGCCGGCTCGGGACCGCAGACGAGGTGGCGTCGGCAGTTGTCTATCTCGCAAGCGACGACGCCGCTTTCATCACGGGCACCGTGATGGATGTCAACGGCGGCGGCTTCATCGGTTAGCAGGCAATCGAATGAACTCGACCTCGAAACACAGGAGCTTTCGGGCTTCGCTCGCGCTCGAATCTCCCCTCCAGGTAGTGGGCGCCGTGAATGCGAACCACGCGTTGCTGGCCGCCCGGGCTGGTTACCGCGCGATCTATCTGTCGGGAGGCGGCGTCGCCGCGGGCTCGCTAGGCCTTCCCGATCTGGGGATCAATACCCTGGACGACGTACTAACGGATGTCCGCCGCATCACCGACGTCTGCGATGTCCCGCTGCTAGTCGACATTGACACAGGCTTCGGACCGAGTGCGTTCAATATCGCGCGAACCGTCAAGTCGCTCGCCAAAGCTGGAGCGTCGGCCTGCCATATCGAGGATCAGGTTGGCGCTAAGCGCTGCGGCCACCGACCGGGCAAGGAGCTGGTCGCGGCCGCAGAGATGGCTGATCGCGTCCGGGCTGCCGTTGACGCGCGAACCGACGACGAATTCTTCGTGATCGCGCGCACCGACTCGATCGCAACAGAAGGCGTGGCTGCCGCCATCGAGCGCGCGCTCGCCTACGTAGAGGCCGGAGCGGACGCGATCTTTGCAGAGGCCGCCGCTGACGTGCAGACCTACCGTCGCTTTGTCGACGCCGTCCGCGTACCAGTTCTAGCCAACATCACTGAATTCGGTCAAACGCCGTTGTTCACCGTCAACGATTTGCGCGGCGCGGGCGTGCGCATCGTCTTGTACCCTCTGAGCGCATTTCGCGCCGCAAACAGGGCCGCGGAGACTGTTTACGAGGCCATTCGCCGGGAAGGTACGCAACGCAGTGTTCTGCCATTGATGCAAACACGGGACGAACTCTACGATCGGATCGGATATCACGACTACGAGCGACGGCTGAACCAGCTGTTCGATGAAAAGAGGTCTACCTAGGATTTCTCGTGAGCATCAATTCGGGGGCCAATGCCGTCGTGGGCGCGTCTGAGCAGGTACGGGTCCGCGCAACCTACATGCGCGGGGGCACCAGCAAGGGCGTGTTCTTCGAGCCCGACGACTTGCCCGTCGCCGTTCGGGCGCCGGGGATCGAACGCGATCGCTTCTTCCTGCGGCTGATCGGCAGCCCGGACCCGTATGAGCGGCAGATCGACGGCATGGGAGGCGCGACATCAAGCACGAGCAAGGTCGTGTTGGTCTCTCGCAGTGAACGCCCGGACTGCGATGTGGACTATCTCTTCGGCGCAGTCTCCATCGACCGCCCGGTGGTCGACTGGAGCGGAAACTGCGGCAATCTGTCGGCGGCCGTCGGTCCGTTTGCCATCGAGCGTGGCCTGCTCGCGGTGCCGGCCGAAGGTA
>JASLGD010000486.1 GCA_030150305.1 Caldimonas sp.
GGCGGCGCCGGGTGCGGGGCACGGCAGCACCGACGTGCACGGGATCGGGTCGGAGATCGGCGACAGCGACTGGCTCAGCGCGACCGCGCGATGCGCCGGAGCGGCGAGCAGGAGGCCGCGCGCCATCGGGTACGTCGACGCGTCGGCGGGCAGGTCGAGCACCTGCACCGGAACGATGTCGCCGCCGGCGTCGCGGCGCGAGACGAGCAGTCGCTCGGCGAGCGCACCGGTGCCGGTGCCGGAGACGGCGTCGATCGCGTACACCGAGGTGCCGTCGGTCTTGAGCAGGTCCTCCTCGTCGACGCCGGCCTCCTGGACGGTCGTGTTGGACGCCGCGACGGCAGTCCCGGTGGCGCTCACCGGAAGCTCGGCGCCGGGAGGCGGGATGCCGTCGAGCGAGACCTGCGGCTCGGCCTGCCGCTCGGCGTCGCGCGCGCGCAGGAGCGACTGCACCTGCTTCAGCAGGTCGCCGGGCTGCGACGCCTGCAGCGCGGCGTCGTTGGTCGCCGCGGGTGCGCTCGACGAGCTACCGCCGCCGCAGCCGCTCGCGAGCAGGGTTGCGAGCAGCAGCGCCGTGGCGAGGGCGCGCCGTCCAGGGCGTTCGTGCGCGAGCGGCATGTCGTCTCCTTGACCGTTCGATGTCGTTGTGGGAAAATATCCCACAGAGATCGAGCACGTCAAGCGAGCACTCTCCCGAATCCGTGACGAGCCGTAACGCGATCGTCGAAGCCACCGTGCTGCGCGTGATGCGGCCGCTGGTGCGCCTGCTCGTTCGTCACGGCGTCACCTATCCGGCGTTCGCGACGGCGCTCAAGCGCGTCTTCCTCGACGCCGCCGTCGACGAGCTGCGCGAGCGCGCGATGGCGCAGACCGACAGCGCGCTCTCGCTGCTGTCAGGCGTGCACCGTCGCGACGTGCGAACGCTCACGCGCGAGCCGGCCGCGAAGGCGCGTGCCGCCAAGGTGCCGCTCTCGCTCGCCGGCGAGGTCATCGCGCGCTGGCTGAGCGACGCCGCGTACCAGGACCGCAGGCGACGGCCGCGCGCCCTCGAGCGCGCCGAGTTCGACGCCATGGTCGCGAGCGTCAGCAGCGACGTGCGCGGCCGCGCCATGCTCGACGAGCTGCTCCGCCTCGGCGTCGTCCACGAGGGCGACGCCGGCGTTGTCCTCAACGCCGGCGGCTTCGCGCCGCGCCAGGGCTTCGCCGAGACGGCCGATCTGTTCGCGGCCAACGTCGCCGATCACGCCGCCGCAGCGGCGGCGAACCTGCAGGGCGAGGCCAACTTCCTCGAGCAGGCGATGTACGTCGACCGGCTCGGCGAGGCCTCGGTCGAGCGCTTGCGGCGTGCCGCTTCGCGCGCGTGGGCGAAGGCGCTGCCCGGCGTCCTCGCCGAGGCACAGCAATGCAGCGACGCCGACGCGCACGATGCCGCCGCGGCGGCCGGCGGGCGGCGCGTCCGCTTCGGCGTCTACTTCTACAGCAGCGAGGGAGAACGACGGTGAAACCCCCATCCTGGACAGCGTGCTGCTCGGCCGCCGCGCTCGCGGTGCTGCTCGCGCTCGCCGGCTGCGGGCCGGGCGTCGGCGGCACCGGCACCGGCGGCGCGCTCACGACCTTCGGCGCGACCGCGGCGTCGGTGTGCAGCAGCAGCTTCGCGCTCGAGCTCGGCTGCGCGCAGGCGCCCGCCCCGGCGCCGTCGTCGCCGACCGGCCCCGGCGCGGGAACGCCGCCGGTGCAATTCGTCGACGCAAGCGGGCGCGTCACGCTCGACGTCGACGGCAACGACGCGACGCTTCAATCGTCGTGCCTGCAGCTTCGCTTCGACGGCAGCTTCGGTCGCAACGCGGGCGGCGAGGCGTTCTTCGGCAGCGCCGTCGCCGCGGGCGGCGGCACGCCGGCGTCGCTGACCGTCGTGCCGGTCGCAGGCCCGGCGTTGAGCGTCGAGCTGCGCGACGTCGACGGCAAGACGCTCCTCGGTCCGGTCGTGCTGCAGCGTGCCGCGGTGCCGACGACGGCACCCGCCGGCTGCTGACCGCGTCAGCTGCCCTTGCCGCAGGTGCCGCGGCTCGGTGAAGGCGCTGCTCGCCCGAGCGCCTTCGCCGTTCCGTCAGACCCAGATCTGCAGCACGTAGTCGAACGGCGCCTGGCCGTTGAAGAGGTCGACGCGCTGCAGCTTGATCTTCAGCGCGCCGCTCGCGTCGCGAACGAGCGTGTGGCGGTAGCTGCCGCCGAAGTGGCGGATGGCGTCGCGCCTCAGCTCCATCATGTGAAAGCGCGACCGGACCTCGATCTCCTCCGGGGTCTGCGATTCGATCGCGACGTGCGAGACGAGGTGGTTCGTCTCCCACATCGGCGCCTGCGACCACGCGTTCGGATGCGAGACGCGGCCCTTTCGGATTTCCATCATCGGCTTGTCCTCGGCGAAGATCGAGGGCGAGCCTTCCCATTCGGTCTGCTCGCGCGTCACCGGCATCCAGTAGACGCCGTCGGCGGCGAAGAGGTCGATGAACGCCTGCCAGTGCTTGCCGTCGAGCAGCTCGGCCTGGCGAAAGAGGAACTGCTCGACCTCGCGCTGCACGTCGTTGCTCGCGACGATCGCGGGGCGCGGTAGCGCCGCGGCGTCGTGCGCCGGCAGCGGGGCGCGCGGCGAATGGTCGGGCGCGATCCGCTGCGCGCCGGTCGGCGCAGTGTCGCCGGCCTCGATCACGACCTCCTGCGCGAGCAGGTGCTCGAAGTCGGGTCCCGCGCTCGGGATGGCGCGCGAGCCCGCGTCGTCTTTCGCGTTTGCCATCGTCGCCTCCGTCACGCCGCCATGTACCTGGACCACGCCTTGAACTGGTTGCGCATGACCGCCTCCGACGTGCCGTGGTTCGAATACGTGACGCCGTTCTCCTCGCGGTCGTCGCCGTACCAGCGGTGGAAGCTCACCCAGTCGCCGCCTTTCGACTGCAGCCCCCATTGGCCCTTGGTCCAGTTCTCGAGGTCGTCGGCGTTGATCATCGTCGCCGGCGAGTTGACCAGGTTGTAGTACCAGAGGCTGCGGCGGTAGATCGCCTCGGGGACGCCCTTGAGGCGAAAGTGCCAGATCTCCGACAGCGTCTTGTCGGGCGCGACCGGCCGCAGGCAGCGCAGCTGCTGCAGCGGCGACTGCACCGACAGGTACGGATAGACGAGCACGTGGTGGATCGAGCGCGACAGGTATTCCTCGGTCTTCGCCTCGCCGTACGCGCGCTTCAGCAGCTCTTCGTGCGCGACGGTGTCGGGATCGCGCGGCCTGAGGCCCATGTACGCCTTCAGGATGCCGTGGCCGCGCGGGAAGTTGATCGTCTGCACCGAATCCCACTGCTCGAAGCTCGACGCGAACGCCGACAGGTAGTGGTAGTAGAGCGGGGCGCTGCCCTGCTCGGCCTTGATGCGCTTCTCGACGCGGCCGGCGGCGATCCCGGTCGACTGGTGCGTCACCGAGGGATGGAGCGCGTCGAGCTGGTTCTCCATGAAGAACTTCCAGTTCGAGTGCTGCATGACGCGGTGGCAGATCGGCACGGCCTCGACCTCGCCGACCGGCGAGCGGTCGCACATGTCGTCGAACGCGACCTTCGCCTCGCCGAGGAACTCCGCGAGCGTCGGGCCGTCGGCAGCGAGGCTCGCGAAGACGAAGCCGCGGTAGCTGTCGACGCGCGCCGCGCGCTTCATTCCGCAGTCGGGGTTGTCGCGCGTCATTCGCGTTCCTTCGTAGCCCTTGGCGAGCGGGATCGCGCGCACGCTGCCGTCGAGGTGGAAGCTCCACGCGTGGTACGAGCAGACGAGCGCGCTGCCGGTGTTGCCCTTGAGGTTGCCGACGACCTCGACGCCGCGGTGCGGGCAGCGGTTGTAGAGCACCTGCACGCCGCCGTCGTTCTGCCGCACCATCAGCATCGGCTGGCGGCCGATCGTCACCGCGTAGTAGTCGCCGGCATTAGGCACCTGCGAGACGTGGCCGCAGTAGACCCAGATCCGCTCCCAGATCTTTTCCATCTCGGCGTCGAAGATCTGCTGGTCGGTGTAGACGGTGCGGTGGACGCGGTCGGGCTCGACGAGTGCGGAGAGATCCATCGGGGTCCTCGGAGGCGATGGCGGCGCGCCGCGCCGCGATGCGGTCGAGTCTAGGGCCGGCGACGGGGCGCCGGAACCCGGGTCGGTCCCCGAGGACGGCATAGACTGGACGCATGGACGCGTCCGCATCGACATTCGTCTCGTCGCCGGAGATCGACGCGCAGTACAACGCGGGCGCCGCCGTCGCCGACTCGGCCGAGCGCCTGCGGCGTCACGGCGAGCTGAGCGCCGAGGCGCGCGCGCGGCTGCGCTGCATCGAAGGCATCGCGTACGGGCCGACGCTCGACGAGACGCTCGACGTCTTTCCCGCTGCCGCTCCGGCATCGCCGGTGTTCGTCTTCATCCACGGCGGCTACTGGCGGCGCTTCGCCGCGCGCGACTACCACCTCGTCGCGCTCGGCCTGGTTCCTCTCGGCATCACGACCGTGTGCGTCGACTACGCGCTCTGCCCCAAGGTGACGATCGACGAGATCGTTCGCCAGTGCCGCGCCGCGGTCGCCTGGACGCTGCGCAGGATCGGCGAGCACGGCGGCGATCCGGCACGCGTCGCCGTCGGCGGCCACTCGGCCGGCGGGCATCTCACCGCGATGTGCCTCGAAGCGCGCTGGGACGAGGACTACGGGCTCGCGAAAGACCCGCTCGCCGCGGCGGTGCTCGTGAGCGGCATCTACGACATCGCGCCGCTGCGCGCGAGCTATCTGCAGCCGTCGATCCAGCTCGACGACGGCGTCGTCCGCCGCAACTCGCCGATGTTCAGCGTGCGGCGCTGCGCGACGCCGGCGCTGGTGACGTGGGGTGCCGACGAGAGCGCCGAGTTCGCGCGCCAGGCGACGCAGTTCCATGCCGCGTGGCAGAGCGCCGGCAACACCGCCGAGCTGCTGCCGCAGCAGGGCGCCAACCACTTCACCGCGATCGACGGCCTTGCCGATCCGGCGAGCACGCTGTCGCGCTGGATCGCGACCAGGCTCGGCGCCTGACGGCCTACTTCAGGAGCGGCTTGCCGCCGTCGTTGCCGCCGCAGGTCATGACCGTGCGCTGCGCCGGCATCTTGCCGGTGCGCAGGCCGTACTGCGTGTTGTCGGGGTAGTAGAACGCCTCGGGGCGAAACCACACCTTCAGACGCTGCGGGTTGACCGACGCGATCTGCGTCCAGCGCTCGTTGTCGCGCAGGCCGTCGATCGGCTCGAGGTACGCGGTCGCGTAGACGAAGCCGCCCTGCTTGTTCGAGAACGGCCCGATGATGTCGGCGTGGAACGGCACCGCGATCGTCTCGGCGAGCGCCGAGCCGTCGCCGCCGACCGACTGCGTGAACGTGAACTCGCCGTAGATCGCCGCGGTGGGTGTGCCGTGCAGGTTCTCGACCGCGACGTTGACGGCGAGCAGCGGCGTCTTGCAGTCGCCCTTGGGCGGCACCATGCGCACGCTCGCGAGGTAGTAGCGGAACTGCGCGTTCATCGTCTTCGGCGAGCGGCCGCGGATCAGCTCGGCCATCTCGTCGGGGCTTTCGAAGATGCGCGGCTCGCCGTTCGGGCCGCCGCGAATCGCCTCTGCGGCGATCGCCTCGTCGACGGTGTGCGAGTACGACTGCCCGCCGGTCGGCATCTCGGTGTACTCGCGGCGCTCGCGCGGCGCGGCCTTGGTCGCCGCGGCTTGCGCGCGCGGCGTCGCGGCCGCCGGCTTGGCGGGCGGCGGCTCCGCCTTCTTGCATGCGGTCGCGGCGAGCGCGACGGCGACGGCGAGGAGGAGGCGATGGCGGCGCACGGGCAAATCTTCGGGGGACGTCGGCGGTTATCGGCGCGGGCGGCACAGACTTGAGCGCTTCGCGCCCCGGCGGCGCGGGGCGCCTCCCTACAATCCGCCCGCACTTCGAGCCCGCCCATGCACGTCGACGCTTCGGTCTTCAAGGCCTACGACATCCGAGGCGTCGTCGGCCGCACGATCGACGAGCGTTTCGCCGAGCAGCTCGGCCGCGCCTTCGGCAGCGAGGTCGTCGCCGCCGGCGATCGCGCGGTCGCGGTCGGCCGCGACGGCCGGCTGTCGTCGCCTGCGCTCGCCGCTGCGCTCGTCCGCGGCCTGGCGTCGACCGGCCTCGACGTCGTCGACATCGGTCCGGTGACGACGCCGATGCTCTACTACGTCGCGGCGACGCGCGGCAGGCACGGCTGCACGAGCGGCGTCCAGGTGACCGGCAGCCACAACCCGAAGAACGACAACGGCTTCAAGATGGTGCTCGCCGGCAGCGCGATCCACGGCGAGGCGATCCAGCGCCTGCGTCGGCGGATGGAGAGCGACGAGCACGTCGAAGGCGCGGGCCGCACGGCGACGATGGACATCGTCGCCGAGTACCGCGCGCGCATCGTCACGGATTGCAAGCTCGCGCGGCCGATGACCGTCGCGGTCGACTCCGGCAACGGCATCGCCGGCGCGTCGGCGCCGGGCATCCTGCGCGCGCTCGGCTGCACCGTGCACGAGCTCTATTCGGAGGTCGACGGCGAGTTCCCGAACCACCATCCCGACCCGAGCAAGCCGGAGAACCTCGCCGAGCTCATCCGCCTCGTCGCGCGCGGCGACGCCGAGCTCGGCCTCGCGTTCGACGGCGACGGCGATCGCCTCGGCGTCGTCACCAAGAGCGGGCAGATCGTCTACCCCGACCGCCAGCTGATGCTGTTCGCGCGCGACGTGCTGCAGCGCCGGCGCGGCGCGACGATCGTCTACGACGTCAAGTGCTCGCAGGCCGTCGCGCCGCTCATCCGCGACGCCGGCGGCGTGCCGATGATGTGGAAGACCGGCCACTCGCTCATCAAGGCGAAGATGCGCGAGGTCGGCGCGCCGCTCGCCGGCGAGATGAGCGGCCACATCTTCTTCGGCGAGCGCTGGTACGGGTTCGACGACGGCACCTACACGGCGGCGCGGCTGCTCGAGATCGTGAGCGCGAGCGCCGACCCGAGCGCGGTGCTCGAGGCGCTGCCGACGAGCTTCTCGACTCCCGAGCTCAACGTCCGCTGCGCCGAGGGCGAGCCGGCACGGGTCGTCGCGCGGCTGCGCGCCGATGCGAAGTTCCCGGACGCGAGGGAGGTCGTGACGATCGACGGCGTTCGCGTCGAGTACGACGACGGCTTCGGCCTCGTGCGCGCGTCGAACACGACGCCGGTGCTCGTGCTGCGCTTCGAGGGCAAGACGCCGGAGGCGCTGGCGCGCATCGAAGGCGAGTGCATGGCGGCGCTGCGCGCCGTCAAGCCCGACGCCGAGGTCGCGGGCGCCGCGCATTGAGGGCTGTCCTCCTGAGCGCAGTGCAGGATCCGGGCCTCGCGCACGACGAGATCCTTCGCTTCGCTCGGGATGACAGCGCGCTCGTCGCTCCAAAGAGCGCGTCGCCGGCGGATTCGCGATGCGCGTGCTGATCGTCAAGCTCTCGTCGCTCGGCGACGTCGTCCACACGCTGCCGGTCGTCGCCGACATCCGCGCCGCGCATCCGGGTGCGCGCGTCGACTGGGTCGTCGAGCCGGCATTCGCGCCGCTCGTCGAGCGCGTCGACGGCGTCGCCGACGTCATCGAGTGTCCGCTGCGGCGCTGGACGCGCGACGGCTGGTGGCGTGCCGAGACGCGCCGCGAGGTCGCTGCGTTCGTGCGGCGCCTCCGCCGCGACCGCTACGACGCGGTCGTCGAGCTGCAGGGGCTGACCAAGGCGGCGCTCGTCGCGGCGCTGGCGCGCGGCCCGAGCTGGGGCCTCGCCAACCGCACCGACGGCGCGAGCCACGAGTGGCCGGCCCGGGTGCTGGCGACGCACGCCGTCCGCGTCGAGCAGCACAGCCATGCCCTCGACCGCGCGCGCGAGCTCGTGGCGCGGGCGCTCGGCACCCGGATCGACGTGCCGCCGACCTTCGGCCTGCGCGCGCGCCCGCTCGCCGCTCCCGAGCGCGAGCGCACCGTCGTCCTCGTCCACGGCACGACCCGCGCCGACAAGCTCTGGCCCGACGCGCACTGGATCGAGCTCGGCACGCGCCTCGTCGAGCGCGGCTGGAACGTCGCGCTGCCGCACGCCGGCGCCGACGAGGCGAAGCGCGCACGCCTGCTCGCCGAGGCGATCGGCGGCGCGAACGCCGCGGTGTGGCCGGCGATGGAGCTCGGCGCGTTCATCGATCGCCTCGCGGCGACCGAGGGCGCGATCGGCGTCGACAGCGGGCCGAGCCACATCGCCGTCGCGCTCGGCTTGCCGCACGTGCAGATCTACAACCATCCGACGTCGTGGCGGACCGGGCCGCAACCTCGCCACGGCGCCGGCGTGCAGGTGGCGGTCGAGGACGATCCGACGCCGAGCGTCGCGACGGTGTGGTCGGCGTGGAACCGCGTCCAGGAGCGCGCGCAGGCCGCCAGCGCGTCGCTGCGCCGATGAGCGGATCGATGCGGCAAGCGCTCGCGCGCGCCGGCTACTCGCTGCTGCTGCGCGCCGCGGTGCCGCTCTACCGCTTGCGCCTGCTCTGGCGCGGCCGCCGCGAGCCGCTCTACGCGACCGCGATCGGCGAACGCTTCGGCCGCTACCGCGAGCCGTTCGCGCCCGGCGCGCTCTGGATGCACGCGGTTTCGCTCGGCGAGACGCGCGCGATGGCGCCGCTTGTGGATGCGCTGCGCGCCGCGCGTCCGGACCTGCGCTTCGTCTTCACGCACGGCACCGCGACCGGGCGCGCCGCCGGCGAAGCGCTGCTGCGCGGCGGCGATCGCCAGGTCTGGCTGCCGTTCGACACGCCTGGTGCGGTGCGGCGCTTCCTGCGCAGCGCGCGCCCGCTGGGCGGCGTGCTGATGGAGACCGAGATCTGGCCGAACCTCCTCGCCGCCGCCGCGCGCGACGGCGTTCCGGTCGTGCTCGCCAACGCGCGCCTGAGCGCGCGCAGCAGGCACCGCGGCGAGCGCGTCGACGCGCTCCTGCGGCCGGCGTTCGCGAGCCTCGCCGCCGTGCTCGCGCAAAGCGACGACGACGCCAAGCGCCTGCGCGACGCCGGCGCACGCGACGTCAGCGTCGTCGGCAACCTGAAGTACGACCTCGCTCCCGATCCGCAGTTGCTCGAGCGCGGTCGCGCCTGGCGCGACGGCGTCACGCGCGGCATCGTCGTCGCCGCGTCGACGCGCGAGGGCGAGGAAGCCGACCTGCTCACGGCGTGGCGCGCGGGCGCGGCGCCGCGGCCGCTGCT
>JASLGD010000201.1 GCA_030150305.1 Caldimonas sp.
CTCGACCGGGACGCCGTACGTCTCCTTCATCTTGCCGCCGTGCTCGCGGATTACCGCGAGCAGGTCCTGCGGCACGCTCGACGATCCGTGCATCACGAGGTGCGTGTTCGGGATCCGGCGGTGGATCTCCTTGTAGCGGTCGATGGCGTGGATGTCGCCGGTCGGCTTCCTGGTGAACTTGTAGGCGCCGTGGCTGGTGCCGATCGCGATCGCGAGCGCGTCGAGCTGCGTCTTCTTGACGAAGTCGGCGGCCTGCTCGGGGTCGGTGAGGAGCTGGTCGCGCGTCATCGTCGCCTCGGTGCCGTGGCCGTCCTCCTTGTCGCCGCGCATCGTCTCCAGCGACCCGAGGCAGCCGAGCTCGCCTTCGACCGTGACGCCGCGCGCGTGCGCCATGTCGACGACCTTCTTCGTGACGTCGACGTTGTAGTCGTACGAGGCGATCGTCTTGCCGTCGGCCTCGAGCGAGCCGTCCATCATCACCGACGAGAAGCCGAGGTCGATCGCGCTCCTGCAGACATCGGGGCTCTGGCCGTGGTCCTGGTGCATCACGAGCGGAACCTTCGGCCACGACTCGAGCGCCGCCTGGATCAGGTGCTTGATGAACGCCTCGCCGGCGTACTTGCGAGCGCCCGCGCTCGCCTGCAGGATCACCGGCGCGCCGACCTCGTCGGCCGCGGTCATCACCGCCTGCACCTGCTCGAGGTTGTTGACGTTGAACGCCGGGATGCCATAGCCGTTCTCGGCGGCGTGATCGAGGAGCTGGCGCATGGAGACGAGGGGCATGGCGGGATCCTTTCTGCGAGCCGGCGATTTTAGGGCGCCGAGCCGTCGCGTCCCGCGTCGCCCGGACTAGCATCGGGGCCGAGCCGCGGCAGCCGCGCCGCTGCAGCCAAGGAGCTTCGATCCATGAAAAGAGTCATCGTCGCCGCGCTCGCGAGCTTCGGCGTGTGCCTCGCCACCGTCGCCGCCGCGCAGGAGCGCTCGCGGCTCGACGACGTCATCCGCGCCGGCAAGCTGCGCGTCTGCACGCCGGGCGACTACAAGCCGTTCTCGCTCGCCAAGGCCGACGGCAGCTACGAAGGGCTCGACATCGACCTGATGCGCTCGGCGGCGAAGGCGCTCGGCGTCCAGCCCGAGTTCGTCAAGACGTCGTGGCCGAAGCTGATGGACGACTTCGTCGACAAGTGCGACATCGCGGTCGGCGGCATCTCGGTGACGACCGAGCGCGCCAAGCGCGCCGCCTTCTCGGCCGCGTACATGGTCAACGGCAAGGCGCCGATCACGAAGTGCGAGAACGTGGCGAAGTTCCAGACCGTCGCCGACATCAACAAGCCGAGCGTGACCGTCATCACCAACCCGGGCGGCAGCAACGAGCGGTTCGTTCGCGCCAACCTGCCCAACGCCAAGGTCGTCGTCTTCAACGACAACGTGACGATCTTCGACGAGATCCTGAAGGGCAACGCCGACGTCATGATCTCGGAGTCGGTCGAGACGGTGACGCAGCAGAAGGCGCGGCCCGGCCTGTGCGCGGTCAACCCCGACAAGCCGCTGCAGTACGGCGAGATGGCGTGGCTGCTGCCGCGCGGCGACGTCGCGATGAAGCAGTGGGTCGACACCTGGCTGCACCTGAGCAAGGCGGGCGGCGAGTACGACCGGCTGCTCGCCGAGTGGACGAAGTAGCCGCGCTCGACCTCGGCGGCGGCCGCTGAAGCGGCGGCGTCCTACGCGGCGACGGCCTTCGCGCCGCTGAAGCGGCGCGACGATTCGGTTCCATCCTTCGGGGCGATGCGCGCGCGACAGGGCGCGCGCACGCCCGTCGAGTCCAGGAGCACGAGTCAGGCGATGCGGCCCGCAGTCGCTCGAGCCATGCAGACGTTCGCGGCCATCGTCCTGGCCGTCGCCACGCATGCAGCGACGGGCGCGACGGCCGCCGATCGCGGCGACTGGCCGATGGCGGCGCACGATTACGCGAGCACGCGCTTCTCGCCGCTCGCCGACATCACCGCCGCGAACGCGGCGACGCTGAAGCTCGCGTTCACGTTCTCGACCGGCGTCGTGCGCGGCCACGAGGCGGCGCCGCTCGTCGTCGGCAACACGATGTTCATCGTCACGCCGTACCCGAACGTCGTCTACGCGCTCGACCTCTCGCAGCCCGGAGCGCCGCTGCGCTGGCGCTTCGAGCCCAAGCCCGAGGCGTTCGCGCAGGGCGTCGCGTGCTGCGACGTCGTCAACCGCGGCCTCGCCTACGCCGACGGCAAGGTCTTCCTCAACACGCTCGACAACCAGACGATCGCGATCGACGCCGCCAACGGCAGCGAGGTCTGGCGCTATCGCTCGGGCGACATCCGCAACGGCGAGACGCGGACGATGGCGCCGCTCGTCGTCGACGGCCGCGTCCTCGTCGGCAACAGCGGCGGCGAATACGGCGTGCGCGGCTGGATCGCCGCGCTCGACGCGAAGAAGGGCAAGGAGCTCTGGCGCGCGTACAGCACCGGCCCGGACCGCGACGTCCTGATCGGCGCCGACTACAAGCCCTTCTACGCGAAGGAGCGCGGCAGCGACCTCGGCGTGAAGAGCTGGCCCGCCGACGCGTGGAAGGTCGGCGGCGGCACCGTGTGGGGCTGGATCTCGTACGACCCCGAGCTCGGCCTCGTCTACTACGGCACCGCCAACCCGGGCCCGTGGAACGCCGAGCAGCGCCCGGGCGACAACAAGTTCACCTCGGGCCTGTTCGCGCGCGACGCGAAGACGGGACAGGCGCGCTGGTTCTACCAGCTGAGCCCGCACGACGAGTTCGACTACGACGCGGTCAACGAGAGCGTGCTCCTCGATCTCGCGATCGCCGGCAGACAGCGCAAGGTGCTCGTCCATCCGGACCGCAACGGCTACGTCTACGTCATCGACCGCGCGACCGGCGAAGTGCTCTCCGCGACGCCGTTCGTTCCGGTCAACACGTCGACCGGCGTCGACCTCGCGACCGGCGACCTCCGCTACGCGCCGGGCAAGCGGCAGCGCACCGGCACGGTCGTGCGCGACATCTGCCCCGCTTCGCCCGGCGGCAAGGACTGGCAGCCCTCGGCGTGGTCGCCGCGCACGCAGCTGCTCTACCTGCCGCACCAGAACCTGTGCCAGGACGAGGAAGCGACGCAGACCGGCTACATCGCCGGCACGCCGTACGTCGGCGCGATCGTCAAGATCAACCCCGGCCCCGGCGGCCACCGCGGCCGCGTCACGGCGTGGGACCCGGCCGCAGCGAAGGCGCGCTGGGTGATCGACGAGGACCTGCCGGTCTGGAGCGGCGCCCTCGCGACCGCGGGCGACCTCGTCTTCTACGGAACGATGGACGGCTGGTTCAAGGCGGTCGATGCGAACAGCGGCCGCCTCGTCTGGCAGTTCAAGACCGGCTCGGGAATCGTCGGCCAGCCGATCTCGTACCGCGGCCCCGACGGCAAGCAGTACGTCGCGGTGCTCTCGGGCGTCGGCGGCTGGGCCGGCGCCGTCGTGTCGGGCGACCTCGACACCCGCGACGGCAGCGCGGCGGGCGGCTTCGCCAACGCGATGCGCGACCTCAAGGAACGCACGACCAAGGGAGGCATGCTCTATGTCTTCGCGCTGCCTTGATCGTGCGCGATCGCGCGATCGTGCGCTCGCGTTCGAGCCCGTGCGCGCGCTCGACCCGGCGCGGTTGCTCGATCGCGCGCGCGTGCTCGCCGCGCTCGCGATCGTCGCCGCCTGCACGAGCGCGTGCGAGCGCGAGACGCGCGACTTCCTGCCGCCCAGGCCCGGCGCCGTCGTCGCCAGCGCGCCGAGCCGCGGCGCATCGCAGGCCGAGATCGCGAACGCCGCGGCGATGGTCGGCCGCTACGAGCACAACGCGTACGGCACGAGCGTCGGCAAGCGGTTGTGGAGTTGGTACAACTGCGGCGGCTGCCACGGCGCGGGCGGCGGCGGCGGCTCGGGCCCGGCGCTGATCGACGACGTCTGGATCTACGGCGGCGACGCCGGATCGATCTACCAGACGATCGCCTACGGACGCCCGAACGGCATGCCCGCGTTCGCGAGCCGGATCCCCAAGGACCAGCTCTGGCAGCTCGCCGCGTACGTGCGCTCGATGGCCGGGCTCGCGTCCGAAGACGCGGCGCCGAACCGCGACGACGCGTTCCTGACCCGAACTCCCGAGTCGTTCCAGGACCCGCAGAAGCCCGAGACGGTGAAGCCTTCGTCGGGCAGCGGCCGGCCGCAATGAACGGTCTCCACGACGTCCTCGCGCCCGCGGGCCCGCAGGCGCACGCGCTCTACGAGCTGTGGAACGCGATGCTCGGCGCTTGCACGATCGTCTTCGTGCTGACGATCGCCGCGCTCGCGATCGGCGTCTGGCGTGCGCCGCGCGCGAGCGAGCGCGCTGCGCCCGACCTCGACGCGCATCCGCGCACGGAGGCGACGCTGCGCCGCACCGTCGGCTGGGGAGTCGCCGGCTCGTCGCTGCTGCTCGGCGCGCTGCTCGTCGCGAGCTTCATGGCCGACCGCGCGCTCTCGGCGCTGCCGCTCGCCGATGCCGTCCACATCGATCTCGTCGGCCACCGCTTCTGGTGGGAAGCGCACTACGAGCCGAACGCGCCCGAGGAGACCTTCGCGGTCGCCAACGAGCTGCACGTGCCGGTCGGCCGACCCGTGCTCGTCACGCTGCGCGCCGACGACGTCATCCACAGCTTCTGGGTGCCGAGCCTGAGCGGCAAGAAGGACCTGATTCCGGGACGCACGTCGACGATCGCGCTGCGCGCCGACCGCGCCGGCACGTACCGCGGCCAGTGCGCCGAGTTCTGCGGCTACCAGCACGCGCAGATGGCGCTCGTCGTCGTCGCCGATCCGCCCGCGGAGTTCGAGCGCTGGCAGGCGCTGCAGCGCACGCCCGCGCCGCCGCCGGCGACGCCCGAGCAGCAGCGCGGCCTCGCGCTCGTCGAGGAGACGAGCTGCGCGATGTGCCACGCGATCGTCGGCACGCGCGCGCGCGGCCGCCGCGCGCCCGACCTCACGCACCTCGCGAGTCGCGGCTGGCTCGGCGCCGGCGCGGTCGAGAACACCGCGAAGCTGCGCCCCGAGTGGATCGCCAACGCGCAGAAGTTCAAGCCCGGCGTCGACATGCCGCCGCTCGAGCTCGCGCCCGACGACCTCGCCGCGATCTCGGCCTACCTCGGGACGCTGCGCTGATGGACGACACCGCCGGCGCCCTCCCGTCCGCGCCGCGTGCGCGTCCGCGCCGCCACGCGAAGCGAACGACGCGCCCGCAGCGCGAGCTGGTGCGCGACGGCGACGGCCCGGGCTCGCGCGCAGCGATCGAGCTCGAGCGCACGTGGCAGGACAAGCCCGGCCTGATCGGCTGGCTCTCGATCAACGACCACAAGACGAACGGCCTGCGCTTCGTCGTCACCGCGTTCTTCTTCGCCGGACTCGCCGGAATCATGGGCGGCCTGATGCGGCACCAGCTCGCGACCGCGAACAGCCATCTCGTCGGCCCCGACTTCTACAACCAGCTGTTCTCGATGCACGGGACGACGATGATGTTCCTCTTCGCCGTTCCGGTGCTGCAGGGCTTTGCGCTCTACGTCGTGCCGCTCATGATCGGCACGCGCAACACGGCGTTCCCGCGCATGAGCGCGTGCGCGTACTGGCTCTATCTGTTCGGCGGGCTGCTGCTGTTCGGCGCGTTCGCGACCAACACCGGCCCCGACGCCGGCTGGTTCGAGTACGTGCCGCTCGCCGGCCCGCAGTACGGCATCGGCAAGCGCCCCGACTTCTGGAACATGCTCGTCACCTACAGCGAGGCGATGGGCCTGATGGTCGCGGTCGACATCACGACGACGATCCTCAAGCTCCGCGCACCCGGCATGACGCTGCGCCAGATGCCGCTCTTCGTGTGGGCGTCGCTCGTCACCTCGGTGATGATCATCTTCGCGATGCCGCTGGTGATGCTCGGCGCGAACCTGGTGCAGTTCGACCGCATGCTCGGCACGCATTTCTTCAACCCGGCCGAGGGCGGCGACGTCCTCCTCTGGCAGCACCTGTTCTGGTTCTTCGGCCACCCCGAGGTCTACTTCATCTTCATCCCGGCGCTCGGCTTCGTCTCCGCGATCATCCCGACCTTCGCGCGCCGGCCGATGTTCGGCCACGACGCGATCGTGCTCTCGCTCGTGACGACCGGCTTCCTCTCGTTCGGCCTGTGGGTGCACCACATGTTCGCGACGAACCTGCCCGAGCTGGGCAAGAGCTTCTTCACCGCGATGAGCTTCATGATCGCGATCCCGACCGCGCTGCAGATCTTCTGCTGGATCGCGACGATCGCGGCCGGCCGCCTCGTGATGCGAACGCCGTTCCTGTTCGTGCTCGGCTTCTTCTTCGTCCTCATGATCGGCGGCCTCACGGGGATCATGCTCGGCTCGGTGCCGCTCGACCTCCAGGTGCACGACACCGCGTTCGTCGTCGCGCACCTGCACTACGTGCTGATCGGCGGCGCGGTCTTTCCGCTCTTCGCCGCGCTCTACTACTGGTTCCCGAAGGTCACCGGAAAGCAGCTGAGCGAGCGCCTCGGCAAGTGGCACTTCTGGCTCTTCTTCATCGGCGTCAACCTGACGTTCTTTCCGCTCCACATCCTCGGGCTGCACGGCATGCCGCGGCGGATCTACACGTACGGCGCCGAGACCGGGTGGGAGCCGCTCAGCATGCTCTCGGCCGTCGGCCAGGTGATCAACGACGTCAGCACGCTGCTCTTCGCGATCAACCTGATCCACACCGTCTTCTTCAAGAAGGAGCGCGCCGGCGCCGACCCGTGGGGCGCGGGGACGCTCGAGTGGTCCGTGAGCTCGCCGCCGCCGAAGTGCAACTTCTTCGCGCTGCCGGTCGTGACGTCGCGCGAGCCGCTCTGGTCGCCGGCGACCGAGGTGACGCACGTGCAGGGCCTCTCGGCGCAGATCCGCGAAGGACTGACGACGACGGTGATCGACGCCCTGCCCGACACGCGCTACGCGTATCCCGCACCCGAGATCTGGCCCTTCGTCGCCGCGCTCTCGATCACGATCTGGCTCGTCTGGTCGGTGTGGTCGGTGCCCGGCTTCGCGTGGGGACTGATCCCGCCCGCGCTCGCGTTCCTGCTCTGGTACTGGCCGAACAAGCAGGAGGCGAAGGACGAGCTCCAGTGGGAGGGCGAGCCGTGAGGCGGCGGCGCGAGGCGATCCCGGCGAGCATCCCCGCCGAGCGCGTCGGCGACGCGCTCGACGTCTCCGGGCTGCCGAGCTACGGCTTCTCGCACCGCAGCCTGATGTGGTGGGGCAATGCCGGAATGATGACGATCGAAGGCGTCGCGTTCGGCTTCATGGTCGTCATCTACTTCTACCTGCGCGACATCGCGCGCGTCTGGCCCGACGCCGGCCGCGCGCCCGACCTGCTGTGGGGAACGCTCAACCTCGCGATCATCGTCGCCAGCGCGCTGCCCAACTACCTCGCGCAGGAAGCCGCGCTCGACCGCTCGCTGCCGCGGGTGCGCATCTGGCTCTACGTCTGCTCGCTGTTCGGCATCGCGCTCTCGGTCGTGCGCTGGTTCGAGTTCACCGCGCTCAACGTGCGCTGGGACGACGGCGCGTACGGCTCGGTCGTCTGGGTGCTGATGGGGCTGCACAGCTTCAACCTCGTCACCGACGTCCTCGACACCTTCGTGCTGACCGCGGTCACGTACTCGAAGCCGGTCGAGGGCAAGCGCTTCGTCGACATCGCCGAGAACTGCGGCTACTGGTACTTCGTCGTGCTGACGTGGATCCCGATCTACGCGGTGACCTACTTCGGCGCGCGCGTCTAGCGATGCGGATCTGGCTCGCGCTCCTCGTCGCGCCGCTGCTCGCGCTCGCTGACCAGACGATCGCGTTCGCTCTCGTCGGCCCCGGCTGCGCGGCGCAGACGACGCTCGTGCTGCACGCGTCGCACGCGCTCTTTCTCGTGCTCGCGATCGCCGTCGCGGTCGCCGCGTGGCGGCGCTGGCTCGAGACCGCGACGGCGCGGGTCGAGCACGGCGAAGGCACGGTGCAGCGCCACTTCCTCGCCGGCATCGCGACGACGGTCGCGGCGCTCTCGGCCGCGGCGATCGCCGCGATGTGGCTGCCGACCTGGCTGATCTCGCCTTGCCTCGCGTAGCGCGCAAGACCGCGGCGACGGACAGCGCTAGGTCTTGCTCGCCTGCCCGATCGGCGTCGCGCCAACCGGGCCATAGACGAGCCGGTGCAGGCGCCAGGCGACGAGCCGCAACGATCCGCCGGCGCTGCGGTGGAGCGTCACCAGCGGCACCGGATCGCTGTCGCTGTCGCTCGCGGGCACGAGGCTCGCGATCCGCACCTGCGTCGGCTGATCGCCGCTGGTCTTCGATGCCAGGACCGTGCGCGCCGC
>JASLGD010000211.1 GCA_030150305.1 Caldimonas sp.
TCCCACAACACGGCCCGCGCGGGCGTTCCGGTCGGGCTCGATCCGGACTGACTGCAGCGCCGCCGAGCACCGCGCGCTGACGTCGCACCACCGTGCGCACCGCGCGCTGACGTCGCGCCGCCGTGCATCGCGCGCCGAGCGGCGGCAGTCAGTCCGGATCGGGCACGACCGGAACGCCCGCGCGGACCGTGGTGTGGGCTCTCCGCGACCGCGTCGGTCTCGCGCAACAGGGCCGCGACGCGCTCGGCCGGAGCCTTCGACGACACCTTCGCACGCTAGCGGATGTCGGTCGCCGCGAGCCCGATCCCTTGAGCGCCTCGTGACGCGACGCGGCGTTGCGGACGACGGCCGAGATCCGCGCCATCAACGCTTGCGCGCAGTCGCCGCAGGCGCCGAGGCGGGAATCCACGCGCCGATCGCGGCGGCGGCTTCGTCGTCGCCGAGGTGCGCCGCCTCGCCCTGGACGTCGCTCGGGACCCACTCGGGATACGGCACGTGCTGGGCGACGTGGCGTCCCGCCGGCGTGTGCTCGTTTCGCACCTGCGCGATCCGCTCGGGTGCGAAGCGGTCGGCGAGGCGCACGAGCGCCGGCCAGAGCCTGCGGTGCACGAGCGTCACCTTGCCGTCGACGAGGCGGCACGCGAGGACGTCGGGCGCTGCGCTCGCGCGCTCAAGGACGGCGTAGATCGCGTTCGCCTTCGGGTGCGACCACCAGTTGCCGACGATCGTCTCGCCGGCGATCGCGTCGATCAGGCGCGGCACCGCGCCGCGCGCCGACGCGAGCACGACGCCGTGCGCCTCGATGAACGCCAGCGCGCGCGCGACTTCGGCGTCGCGCGACGGCGGCGTCGTCGTCGCGTCGCTCGGCGGGACGCCGGCGGTGGCCATCGCGTCGGCCGCTGCGTCGAAACCGAGCCGCGCGCGTCAGCGGGCGAGGATCTGCACGGCGATCGCCGCCTGCGCGGCGAAGCCGACCACGAACGCGAGCGTGCGCAGCCACGGAACACCGAACGTGTACGTGACCGCGTGGACGAGGCGCGCCCAGAAGTAGACGACCGCGGCGCTCGCGACGGCGCCGTTCGAGATGCCGGCGGCGTTGGCGACGAGGACGAGCGCGGCGAAGACGACGAGGTTCTCGACCGCGTTCTCGTGCGCGCGCATGAGACGCACCGCCCACGGCGACTGCGGCTTCGGGTTCGCGGGGTAGCCGACCGCGTCCATCAGGCCGCGCGTCACGATCCGGTCCAGGATGTAGGGCACCCACAGCAACCCCGTCAGCGCGGTGACGAGGGCGAGGTACAGCAGCTCGGTCTTCATCGTCGTCTTCCTCCCTTGGTGTCGGCGGTCACGGCCGCGATCGGCCGTCGAAGCGGGTGACCTTGATCGCGTCGAGGTCGATCCCTTCGAGGCAGCGCACGTTCACCGCGGCGATCGCGTTGCCCTTCGCATCGCGGCCGTCGGCGTACGGATGGATGCCGCACGTCGGGCAGAAGCGGTGCCGGATGACGTGCTTGTGAAATTCGTAGCTGCGCGACGCGTCCTCCGGGGTCGTCAGCTTCAACGACGCGCGCGGAACGAACCAGAGGAGCGAGCCCTTGCGCTGGCAGATCGAGCAGTTGCACGCCATCGCGCTCTCGAGCTCGCCCTCGACCTCGTAGGCGACGGCGCCGCAGTGGCAGCTTCCCCGGTAGTGCATCGGCGTGTCCTCCACGGCTCCGTCACTGCGGCGCGCGACCGTAGATGATCGACTGGATGCGGCCGCCGCGGATGCGCACGGTCGCGACGAGATTGCCGGCGCCGCGCTCGTACACCCAGTCCTCGCTCAGCACGCAAGGCACCGAGAGGCCGGCGATCGGGTCGGGGACGAGGTACGGCGTGCCGGTGTAGAAGACGGGTGCGCAGTAGCTGTCGCGCAGCGACGGCGCGCCGCACTTGTAGGCGAGCGCGAGGCGCGAGTCGCCTTCGGCGGCGATCCCGTTCTCGCAGCGCAGCGACTCTGCGCGCGCCGGCGCGTGCAGCGCTGCGAGCGCCGCCGCGACGGCGAAGAGAAGGTGGAGGCGCATGACGGCTCCTGTCGTGCGCCGTCAGCATACGCCGGCCGAGCGGGCGTCGTGCTGCGGGGTCGGCGCGTCAGCAGCCGGCGGTGCACTTGCCGCCGGCGTCGAACTCCATCGTCCTGCCCGAGAGCGGGACGTGCACCGGCATCTTCGCCGCCTTGATGAACGCCTCGGTCTTGCTGCCGGCGCGGACCTTGCCGCCCTCGGTCCCCGCTTCGTTGGCGTGCGAAGCGATCACCGACGCGGGCTGGACGAGGTCGTTGACGACGTACGCCGCCTCGGCCGGGCCGGTCGTGAAGCCGTCGCCGATGTTCATGACGACGAGCTTCGCGTGGTAGTAGTCGCGAACGACGAGCTGCTGGTCGGCGGTGATGCCGGTGTCGCCCGAGAGGTAGGCGACGAGGCCGTTCGAGAAGCGCAGCACGTAGCCGGTCGCGAGGCCGACGTCGCCCCAGAGGCCGGCGTCTTTCATCGCCTTGCCCAGCTCGCCTCCGATGTAGTCGGGATCGAGGCCGTTGCTGTGCATCGCGGTGACCGTCGCGATGCGCACGCCGCCGACCGTCACGCTGCCGCCGAAGCGCGCGAGGATCGAGTCGGCCGGATTGCCGCCGTTGGCCTTCAGCCTGGCGGCGAAGAACGCCGGCATGTCGGAGCCCGTCACGATCTTCGATTTCTTGGCGACCGCGATGTTGACGGCGTTGCCGTTCGGGAGGTCCGAGACGGAGAAGTCGGGCGCCGCGCACGTTCCCGCGCCGACCGCCTTCGTGTGCGCATTGCCGAGGTGGTCGCCGTGGGTGTGGCTGACGAGGACGATGTCGATCTTGCCGAGCCGCGGATCGGCCGCACCGACGACCGAGCGGCCCGGGTCGTAGAGGATGCGCGTGCCGTTCGGATCCTCGAAGACGAGCGCGCGGTCCTGAGCGCAGAACTCGCCGTCGAAGCCGCCGAGCGACGTGACCTTGACCGTTTGCGCGAGAACGGGCGAAGCGAGCGCCGCGCAGAGCGCGGCGGCGGCGAAGCGAAGCGAAGGATGCATGGCGGCTGGGGCGAAGGACGAAGCCGCGAAGCTAGCACCGTCTTCGCGCCGCGTGCATCAGGAGATGCGCTCGTCGCCGCGACGCGCGACCGGCGCCGGCGCGTCGCCGCGGCCGGGTCGGTGCAGCTCCATCCAGCGCAGTCCGTCGTCGATCTTCTTGCAGGCGTTCTCGCGCGTGCGCGTCCGCACGACGAAGCGGCAGCCCGCGCTCGCGCTCGGCTGCGGGCTGCTTCAGCATCGGCGGCATGGCGCGGGCGACCGGCAGCCACTTGTGCAGCGCCCAGACGCGGTGGATGCGAAAGCCGATGATGAAGACGACGAACGGGCCTTCGACCTGGACGGTGCAGCGGCCGCGGAAGACGGCCGACATCGTGGCTGCGGCGGAGGCGTTGCGAGCTGCCGACTCAGCCGTCCGAGACGATCTCCTGGCTCACGTTGTCGACGACCACCGGGCTTTCGAAATACAGGATCGACGGATCGGAGCCGTACTTCTCGCGCACGAAGTCGCGCCAGGCCCGCGTGTACATCGCCTCGGCGTCGGCGCGGGACTTCCACAGATAGACGCCTCCCGCGGTCAGGCCGTCCTCGGAGAGCACGTAGGCCTTGCGCACGAGCCCGACCACGTCGCGGTACTTCGGCGCGGTGCTGAGGAAGAGGCGCTTCGCCTCGTCGCGCGTCAGCGCCTTCGGCAGGCGAAAGGTGGTGATGGTCGTGATCATCGCGAGCAAACCTCTGGAACTGCGAACCTCGCGCGCATTGTGCAGCGTCGGCGCCGCGATGCCGCGCCTCAGTGCGGCGAGCCGCGCTCGTGCGCGAACACCGGCGAGCCGGTCGCGTATTCGAGCGCCCAGTAGTGCTGCCACTCGTGGACGCGGACGTCGTGGCCCAGACCCTCGGTCGCGGCGCGGAGCTCGTCTTCGCTCGGAAAGTTCTTCAGGACGCGGTGCGTCGAGCCGTCGCGCAGCGTTCGCGTCTGGTAGGTGTTGCCGTCGCCGTCGCGCTCCGCGATCGGCGTGCTGCTGCCCTCGACGTAGCGGTTGTCGAGCAGCACCACCTTCGCACCGGGCTCGAGATGCGCGTGCAGGTCACGCAGGAAGTCGCGGATGCGCGACTTCGGAACGTGCGAGTACCAGAAGCCGGCGAAGCTTCGCTCGAACGTGCGCCCGAACGCGG
>JASLGD010000260.1 GCA_030150305.1 Caldimonas sp.
GACGTCGGCGTGTCGCCGGCGAACGCGAGCGATTCGGCGTCGTCGCGCGTGCAGCGGTGCTCGCGGCCTTCGACCGCGAGCACGACGCCGGCGCCGTCGACGACGGCGAACCAGCGCTCGACGCCGACGAAGGTCGAGAAGTCGCCGTCGCGCACGACGTCGGCGACGCTGACGCGAACGCGCCAGGCGCCGCGCGCCGGCAACGCGAGCAGCTCGCGCGTGACGCCGCCGCCGTTCCGCCACGGCTGCTCGGCGACGTCGGCGGTGCGGACGACGAGAGATCGCGAATCGAATTCCGGCACGGACGCCATTGTCATCCTGAGCGCAGCGAAGGATCTCGTTGCCGCGCCGGAGCCTTCGCTTCGCTCGGCACGACACGCGGGCCGGAGGGCCTACAGTCGAGCGTCCGCCGTTGCCGGAGCCGCCATGCCCGACCTCTCGACCTCGCCCGCCACGGTCGGCGCACGCCCGGTGCGCGCGCCGCGCGGCGCCGCGCTCAGCTGCCGCAACTGGCTGATCGAGGCGGCATACCGCATGATCCAGAACAACCTCGACCCCGAGGTCGCCGAGAACCCCGACGCGCTCGTCGTCTACGGCGGCATCGGCAAGGCGGCGCGCGACTGGGCGAGCTTCGACGCGATCCTCGCCGCGCTGCGCGCACTCGACGAAGACGAGACGCTGCTCGTCCAGTCCGGCAAGCCCGTCGGCGTCTTTCGCACGACGGTCGACTCGCCGCGCGTCCTCATCGCCAACTCGAACCTGGTGCCGAAGTGGGCGACGTGGGAGCACTTCCACGAGCTCGACCGCAAGGGCCTGATGATGTACGGCCAGATGACCGCGGGCTCGTGGATCTACATCGGCAGCCAGGGCATCGTCCAGGGCACGTACGAGACGTTCGTCGAGGCGGCGCGGCAGCACTACGGCGGCAGCTTGAGCGGCCGCTGGATCCTCACCGCCGGGCTCGGTGGCATGGGCGGCGCGCAGCCGCTCGCGGCGACGTTCGCCGGCGCTTCGTCGCTCGTGATCGAGTGCCAGCAGTCGCGGATCGACTTTCGCCTCCGCTCGCGCTATCTCGACGAGCAGGCGAGCGACGTCGACGACGCGCTCGCGCGGATCGCCGAGCACACGCGCGCCAGGCGCGCGGTCTCGGTCGGCCTGCTCGGCAACGCCGCCGAGCTGCTTCCCGAGCTGCTGCGGCGCGCGCGCACGGGGGGGGTGCGGCCCGACCTCGTCACCGACCAGACGTCGGCGCACGATCTCGTGAACGGCTACCTGCCCGCGGGCTGGACGGTCGCGCAGTGGAAGGCGGCGCAGGCCGAGCCGGCGCACCACGCGACGCTGCGCGACGCGGCGGCGCAGAGCTGCGCGCTGCACGTGCAGGCGATGCTCGGCTTTCGCGACCTCGGCATCCCGGTCGTCGACTACGGCAACAACCTCCGCCAGGTCGCGTACGACGCCGGCGTCCAGGACGCGTTCGCGTTCCCCGGCTTCGTGCCCGCGTACATCCGGCCGCTCTTTTGCCGCGGCAAGGGGCCGTTCCGCTGGGTCGCGCTGTCGGGCGACCCCGACGACATCAAGAAGACCGACGCCAAGCTGAAGGAGCTCTTCCCCGACGACGCGCACCTGCACCGCTGGCTCGACATGGCCGAGGAGCGAATCGCGTTCCAGGGACTGCCGGCGCGGATCTGCTGGATCGGCCTCGGCGAGCGGCACCGTGCCGGGCTCGCGTTCAACGCGATGGTCGCGTCGGGTGAGCTGAAGGCGCCGATCGTGATCGGCCGCGACCATCTCGACGCCGGCTCGGTCGCGAGCCCCAACCGCGAGACCGAAGCCATGAAGGACGGCACCGACGCCGTCTCCGACTGGCCGATGCTCAATGCGCTGCTGAACACCGCGAGCGGCGCGACGTGGGTGTCGCTGCACCACGGCGGAGGCGTCGGCATGGGCTACTCGCAGCACGCCGGCGTCGTCATCGTCTGCGACGGCACGCCGGCGGCGGGCAAGCGGATCGAGCGAGTCCTCTGGAACGATCCGGCGACCGGCGTCATGCGCCACGCCGACGCCGGCTATGCCGACGCGATCGCGTGCGCGCGCGAGCAGGGATTGAAGCTGCCGATGCTGGCCGGTGCGCAACGCTCCGGGTCGTGACATGGCCGCGGCCGCCGAGATCCACCTCCGCTATCTCAATCACGCCGACGTCGCGGCGCTGTCGCTGAGCGACGCCGAGATCCTCGCCGCCGTCGAACGGGCGCTCGTCGCGCAAGGCCGCGGCGAGACGACGATCGAGCCGCGCGTGCATCTGAAGCCCGAGGCCGACGGCTCGGGCCACTTCAACGTGCTGCGCGGCTACGTGCGGCCGCTCGGCCTCGCCGGCGTCAAGGTGGTCGGCGACTTCTATCGCAACTACGAGGTCGGCTTGCCTTCGGAGCTGGCGCTGCTCAACCTGCTCGATCCGGCGACCGGCGCGCCGATCGCCGTCATCGACGCGAGCGACATCACCGACATGCGCACCGGCGCCGTGACCGCGATCGGCGCGCGCGAGCTGGCGAAGAAGACGTCGAAGGTGCTCGGCCACATCGGCGCCCGCGGCACGTCGTACTGGAACGTGCGGCTGCTGCACTCGATCTTCGCGTTCGACGAGATCCGCGTCCATTCGCGCCGGCCGGAGAGCCGCGACGCATTCGCGGCGCGCCTGCGCGCCGACCTCGCCGGCGCGAACGTCGTCGTCACCGACGACTGGGAGTCGTGCGTGCGCGGCGCCGACATCGTCGTCGAGGCGTCGCGCCTCGAGCGCCCCGAGCCGAAGCTGAAGACCGCATGGATCGCCAAGGGCGCGTGCGTGATCCCGTACGGAACGATGAGTGCGGTCGAGCTCTCGCTGACCGATCGCATGGACAAGATCGTCATGGACGACTGGGGCCAGGCGCGCGCCGGCCCGTACGGCGCGCTGCGCGCGCACGTCGACAGCGGGCGCCTCTCGGAGAAGAACCTGCACGCCGAGCTCGGGCAGATCGTCGCCGGCCTCAAGCCCGGACGCGAGCGCGACGACGAGACGACGCTCTTCTGGCACCGCGGCCTCTCGCTCTCCGACATCGCGCTCGGCGCCGCGATGCTCGTCAAGGCCGAGCGTCTCGGCATCGGCCAGCGGCTGCGCTTTCGCTAGCCAACGCAGATGCCGGTCGTCAACGCGCGCATGTACGCCGTCACGGCCGAGTGCAAGGCCGACTGGCATCGCGTGCTCGCGTGGGCGGTTGCGCACGCCGACCTCGATTGGCCGATCGTCGACCACGACGCGCCGGCGCCGCTCGCGTCACTGTGGTCGCGCGACGACCTCGGCGCTGCGTTCATGTGCGGCCTGCCGTTCGCGCGCCGCGCGCCGCGCCCGGTGCTCGTCGCCGCGCCGATCCCGAGCGCCGAGCGCTGCGGCGGCCGTCCCGTCTATTGCACCGACATCGCGGTCGTCGCGTCGTCGCCGCACCGACGTCTCGAGGACACGTTCGGCGGCGTCGTCGGCTTGACGGTCGGCGATTCGATGTCGGGCGCCGTCGCGCTGCGCGACCATCTGCTGCCGTATCGCGCGGCGCGCGGAGCGCGGCTCTTCCGCGGCGCAGTCGGTGGCCTGCTCAACGCGCAAGGCGTGATCGATGCGCTGGCCGCCGGCCGGATCGACGTCGGCCCGCTCGACAGCTTCAGCCACGACCTGATCCGCGCCTACGACCCGGCGCGCGCGGCGCGCGTGCGCGTCGTCGCCAGCACGCCGATGCGGCCGGTGCCGCCGCTGGTCGCGACGGCGCCGCTCGCGGCCGAGCCGCTCGCGCGACTGCGCGATGCGCTCGTCGTCGCGGTGCCCGCTGCGCACGAGCTCGCCGACGCGATGGCGCGTCTGCGGCTCGCGGGCTTCGCCGCTCCGGACGCCGCCGACTACGACGTCCTCGCCGCGATTGCCGCCCGTTCCACCCTGCCGTTCGAGGAGCTCTGATGTCCGTGTCGCCGATGACCACTGTCCGGCGTTGCCTCGTTGCCGCCGTCGCGGCGCTGGCGCCGCTGCTGGCGTCGGCGCAGCCGAAGACGATCCACGTCGTCGTGCCGTTTCCGCCCGGCGGACCGACCGACGTGCTCGGCCGCCTGCTCGGCCAGTCGCTCGCCGACGCGCTCGGCGCGACCGTCGTCGTCGACAACAAGGTCGGCGCGGCCGGCAACATCGGCGTCGACGCGGTCGCCAAGGCGCCGCCCGACGGCTCGACGATCGGCATCGTCCCGGCCGGGAACATCGCCGTGAACCCGACGCTGTTCCCGACGCTGCCGTACAAGGCCGGCGACCTCGCGCCGGTGACGATGCTCGCGACGGTCGACAACGTGCTCGTCGTCAACGCCGAGCAGGTGCCGGCGAAGAACGTGCGCGAGCTGCTCGAGCTCGCGGCGAAGAAGCCGGGTGCGCTCAGCTACGCGTCGCCCGGTGCCGGCAGCCAGGCGCATCTCGCCGGCGCGCTCCTCGAGCTGAGCACCGGCGTGCAGCTCCTGCACGTGCCGTACCGCGGCATCGCACCCGCGGTGACGGACCTCGTCGGCGGCCAGGTCTCGATGATGTTCGCGCCGCTGCAGACGGCGCTGCCGCACATCAGGAGCGGAAAGCTGCGCGCGCTCGGCATCGCGAGCCAGAAGCGCTCGCCGCTGTTGCCCGAGCTGCCGACGATCGCCGAGCAGGGCGTCGCGAAGTTCGAGGCGGTGTCGTGGTACGCGCTCATGGTCCCGGCGGCAACGCCGGGCGACGTCGTCGATCGCCTGAGCGCGGCGACGGTTCGTTTCCTCGCGGCGCCGGAGACGCGCGCCAAGCTCGCGGCGCAGGGCATGGACCCGGGCGGCGGCACGCCGCAGGAGCTCGCGGCGACGATCCGCGCTGAAAGCGCGCGCTGGAGCGAGGTGGTGCGCAGGCAGAACATCAAGCCGGAGTGACGCGAATGAAGGCGACGACGCTGCGCCTCGGCAGCGATCCGATCTCGCTCGACGACCTGCAGCGCTTGCACGCCGGCGCGGTCGCGCTCGCGATCGACGACGCCGCGCGCGAGCGCGTCCGCGCCAGCGCCGCGCTCGTGCAGCGCGCCGCGGCCGGCGACGCGCCGGTCTACGGCGTCAACACCGGCTTTGGCAAGCTCGCCGGGACGCGGATCGGCGCCGGCGATCTCGCGCTGCTGCAGCTCAACCTCATCCGCTCGCACAGCGTCGGCGTCGGCGCGCCGCTCGCGCCGGCCGTCGTCCGCCTCGTCCTCGCGCTCAAGGCGGCGAGCCTGGCGCGCGGGCATTCGGGCGTGCGCGAGGAAGTCGTCGACGCGATCGTCGCGATGCACGACGCCGGCGTCGTCCCGTTCGTGCCTTCGCAGGGATCGGTCGGCGCGTCGGGCGACCTCGCGCCGCTCGCCCACCTCACGCTCGCGCTGCTCGGCGAAGGCGAGTGCGTCGACGGCCGCGGCAAGCGCGTCGCCGCTGCGGACGCGCTGCGCGCCGCCGGCCTCGCGCCGCTCGTCCTCGAAGCGAAGGAGGGCCTCGCGCTCATCAACGGCACGCAGGTCTCGACCGCGCTCGCGCTGCACGCGCTGTTCTCGTTCGAGCCCGTGCTCGAGGCGGCGCTGGTCGTCGGCGCGCTCACGGTCGACGCCGCGCGCGGCAGCGACGGTCCGTTCGATCCGCGCATCCACGCGCTGCGCGGCCAGCCGGGGCAGATCGACGTCGCGCGCTACTACCGCGCGCTCCTCGCCGGCAGCGAGATCCGCCGCTCGCACCTGCAGGGCGACGACCGCGTCCAGGATCCGTACAGCCTGCGCTGCCAGCCGCAGGTCGTCGGCGCCTGCCTCGATCAACTGCGCCATGCGGCGTTGGTGCTCGTCCGCGAGGCCAACGCGGTGACGGACAACCCCTTGGTGTTCGTCGACGCGCCCTCGCCCCAGCCCTCTGCCGCGGGCGGCAGAGCGAGAACACCCGGGCCCTCCCCTCTGCCGCTTGCGGGAGAGGGCGAGGGTCGCGGCGCGATCGTCAGCGGCGGCAACTTCCACGCCGAGCCGGTCGCGCTCGCCGCCGACGCGATGGCGGTCGCGATCGCCGAGGTCGGCGCGATCGCCGAGCGGCGCATCGCGATGCTGATCGACGCCAACGTCTCGCGCCTGCCGCCGTTCCTCACCGCCGAGCCGGGCCTGAACAGCGGCTTCATGATCGCGCACGTCACCGCGGCGGCGCTCGCGAGCGAGAACAAGTCGCTCGCGCATCCGGCAAGCGTCGACAGCCTGCCGACGAGCGCGAACCAGGAGGACCACGTCTCGATGGCGACGTTCGCGGCGCGCCGGCTGCAGCCGATGATCGCCAACACCGCGACGATCCTCGCGATCGAGCTGCTCGCGGCGGCGCAGGGCATCGAGTTCCTGCGCCCGCTCGCGAGCTCGGCGCCGCTCGAGGCGGCGCACGCGCTCGTGCGCCGGCACTGCGCCGCGATGCCGGTCGACCGCTCGCTCGCCGCCGACATCGAGCGCGCAACGACGCTCGTCCAAGGCGGCGCGCTGGCGCGTGTTTTTCGCACGATCCCGGACCTGCCGGCGCTCTGGCACCCGGCCTGAGCGCCGCGGCTTACCTGAGGAAACACGCGAATCGGGGGGCGCGTCGGCGCGGCCGCTGAGTTACAAATTCGACCGTTGATGCGACCCGTGCAGCCGCTCGTCGGCAGCCGCAGCGTCGCGACGGAGGAACCGTGCAGGGCAAGCAGCAGAGAACGCTCGACCAGGGACAGGGCCGCGAGAAGGAGTTCGTGCCGGCGTTCGTCAGGAGCGACGCGGCGGCGAGCAGCGTCCGGCCGGGCGCCGGGACGACGTGGGCGGGATCGGCGTTCGATCTCGCGCAAGGCCTCGAAGTCACCGAGTTCGAGGCCAGGATCTCTCCCGAGGATCTCGACGAGCTCTTCCGCTAGACGCGCGCTGCACGGCGCGTCGCGGCGGTCGTTCGCGCGGCGCGGCCGTCGCTGCTGCGGCAGCGGCTACAGTGGGCGGCAACGGCGGGCGGTCGCGCTCGACCGCATCGCTCGTCTCGTCCCCTGCCGCGAAAGGAACCCCGCATGAAGAAGCACGCCGTCCTGCTTGCCGCCGCCGCGCTCGTCGCCACCTTCGCGAACGCGCAGGAGACCAAGGTCGCGATCGGCATCTCGGGCTGGACCGGCTTCGCGCCGCTGACGCTTGCCAAGGAAGCAGGCATCTTCAAGAAGCACGGCCTCGACGTCACGATCAAGAAGATCCCGCAGAAGGACCGCCACCTCGCGATCGCGTCGGGCGACGTCCAGTGCGCGGCGACGACGGTCGAGACCTGGATCGGCTGGAACGCCGCCGGCGTGACGACGACGCAGATCTTCCAGCTCGACAAGAGCTACGGCGCCGACGGCATGGTCGTCAAGCCCGGCATCGCGAAGATCAGCGACCTCAAGGGCAAGACGGTCGCCGCCAGCCCGCCGGGAACGTCGCCGTACTTCGCGCTCGCCTGGATGCTGAAGAAGAACGGCCTCTCGGTGAAGGACGTCAAGGTCGTCAACCTCGAGCCGCAGCCGGCGGCGAACGCGA
>JASLGD010000491.1 GCA_030150305.1 Caldimonas sp.
GCGTCGCCAGGAACGCGACCGCGTGGCCGATCCGCGACGCGACGTACTCGATGGTGATCGCGGGGACCGCCTTCCAGTACGAGCGCCCCCACGCCTTCAGCGCGTCAGCGTTGCTCGGGTCCGGGTCGATCCCCGCGATCACCATCGAGTACGTCGCGTCGCGGATCGGCCACGCGGTCGCGTTCCTGGCGACGCGCCGCACCGCGCCGTCGATCGGGTAGAGGTGCATCAGGCAGAACGGGCTCGGCGCCTGCGCCGCCTGCGCGATGTGCGTGTCGATCGCCTCGTCGGTGAGCGTCTTGACGAAGTCGCCCTTCCAGTACCACTGCAACCCCTTGGGGAAGAACGGATCGAAGAGGCCGTTGATCGCCGGCATCGGCATCATGCCCATCCAGTCGAAGAGCGGCGCCGGCAGTCCTTCGAGGAGCGACGCCATGGCCTTGCGGCCCTCGGCTTCGCTGCCGTTGAAGCACGAGATCACGGCGCAGGCGCGCTTGTTCCAGTGCTCCTTCGGGAACGGATCGGTCGGCGGCACCGTCTTCAGGCCGACGAACGTGCCGAGCTCCTCCGGAGCGCGCGCGAGGAAGTCGCGGAAGCGGCGCATCACCGCCTGGCCGTCCTTCGCGGCGTCCCAGAAGATCGGCCCGGCGAACACCATCTTCACCGGATGCGCCTGGAACAGGAAGCTGGTGACGACGCCGAAGTTGCCGCCGCCGCCGCGCAGCGCCCAGAACAGGTCCGGATGCTCCTTCGCGCTCGCGGTGACGAAGCTGCCGTCGGCGAGCACGACATCGGCCTCGAGGAGGTTGTCGCTCGTGAGGCCGTGCTTGCGCGTGAGATAGCCGGTGCCGCCGCCGAGCGTCAGGCCGGCGACGCCGGTGCTGCCGACGATCCCGAACGGCACGGCGAGGCCGAACGCGTGCGTCGCATGGTCGACGTCGGCCGACGTGCAGCCCGGCTCGACGCGCACCGTCTTGTTCGCGGCGTCGACGCGCACGCTCTTCATCATCGAGAGGTCGATGACGAGCCCGTCGTCGCAGCTGCCGAGGCCGGGGCCGTTGTGGCCGCCGCCGCGGATCGCGAGCAACAGGCCCTGCTCGCGCGCGAAGTTCACCGCCGCGATCACGTCGGCGGCGTCGACCGCGCGCGCGATCAGGCGCGGGCGCTTGTCGATCATGCCGTTGTAGAGCGCGCGAACCGAGTCGTAGTCCGCATCGCCCGGCTGCACGAGGCGGCCGCGCAAGGTCTGCTGGAACGTGGAAAGAGCCTGGTCGTTCATGCCATCCTCCAGGGAAGAGTCGCGCCGGGAAGCGTGAAATCGTAGGAGGCTCGGTCGGGCGATGCGCCAATGCCTATGCCGCCGTCTCCACAATCTTGTGGAAGCGGGCTGCGCACGAGGCGGCGCACCGGCCTGGGAATTCGTGGATGCCGCCCCGCGCGCGCCGGCGCACCGGCGTGGCACACAATCGCGCCGACCGCCGCACCCGACGAGGACCCGATGCAACGTCGACCGCTGCTGACCCTGCTCGCGCTGTGCGCGCCCCTGGCGCTCGCAGTGCCGCCCGCCGCGCTCGCCGCCGAGCCGGTCAGGATCGGCCTCGTGATGCCGATGTCCGGCCCGTTCGGCTCGTACGGCAAGCAGATCGAGCGCGGCATCCGCCTCTACCTCGCGGCCAACGGCGACACCGTCGCCGGCCGCAAGATCGAGCTCGTCATCCGCGACGACAACCCCGGCACCTCGGGCGACGTCAGCAAGCGGCTCGCGCAGGAGCTCGTCGTCAAGGACAAGGTCGACATCCTCGCCGGCTTCGGCCTGACGCCCGCGGCGCTCGCCGTCGCGCCGCTCGCGACCGAAGCGAAGAAGCCGATGGTCGTGATGAACGCGGCGACCTCGGTCATCACTGCGCGCTCGCCGTACGTCGTCCGCGTCTCGCACACGCTGCCGCAGGACACCGCGCCGATCGCGACGTGGGCGGCGAAGAACAAACTGAAGCGCGTCTACACGCTCGTCGCCGACTTCGGGCCGGGGCAGGACGCCGAAGCGCAGTTCAAGAAGACGTTCGTCGCCGCCGGCGGCGAGATCGTCGGCGAGGTCCGCGTGCCGGTCCGCAACCCCGACTTCGCGCCGTTCCTGCAGCGGGTGCGCGACGCCAAGCCGGATGCGCTCTTCCTCTTCCTGCCGCCGGGCGCCGAGACGATCAGCTTCATCAAGAGCTTCGCCGAGCGCGGCCTGCCGCAAGCCGGCGTCCGCATCATCGCGACCGGCGACCTCACCGACGAGGACATCCTCGATGCGCTCGGCGAGTCGACGGTCGGCATCATCACGTCGTTCCACTATTCGCAGGTGCACAAGTCGCCCGAGAACGCGGCGTACACCGCGGCGTACGCCAAGGCGTATCCGAACGACCGGCCCAACTTCATGTCGGTCGCCGGCTACGACGGCATGCAGCTGATCGCCGAGGTGCTGAAGAAGACCGGCGGCGACGCCGACGCCGACAAGTTCGTCGAGGCCGCCAAGGGCATGAGCTGGACGAGCCCGCGCGGCAAGGTGACGATCGACCCGGCGACGCGCGACATCGTGCAGACCGTCTACATCCGCAAGGTGGAGCTGGTCGGCGGCAAGCTGCAGAACGTCGAGTTCGAGTCGACGCCGGACGTGCGCGATCCGGCGAAGCCGTAGCGGCCTGGCGCGGCCCGGTCACCTGCGGGCTCCGCGCTCGCCTGCGCTTTCGCGTCGCGTTCGCCGTGCGTTCGCCCTCGCGTCGTCCTCGCGATCGCGTCCGCGTTCGTCAGCCGCGCAGCGGCGCACCCGCGAGCCAGGCCTTGCCCTTCGCGTAGAGCGCCTCGACCTCGGCGCCGACGAGCTGCGGCATGTCGCGCTTGACGACCTGGCCGTTCTCGGTCTGCAGGTACGCGAGGTGGCGATAGCCGTCCGGCAGCGACGCGAGCTTGCCCGCATCGAGCGCGATGAGCGCCGCCGGATCGACCGGGTCGAGCCGGTCCTTCTCGTAGATCGGCTGGCGCAGCACCAGCCCCCAGCGCCCGGCGCGGCGCTCGACGAAGTCGAAGAAGCGGCCGGTGCAGACGACGTCGCACGTCACGCCGTGCACCTCGCCGCGCTGCGAGATCGTCATCTTGGTCTGCGCGATCGCGCGGTCGCCGGCGAGGTCGATCGCGCTGCCGCCGAGAAAGTGCAGGATGCGAACGCCGCGCGCGAAGCCCTCGCGGCTCGCGCGGATGAAGTCGGCCGCGGGGCCCTGGAACCAGGTGGCCATCATCACGCCGTCGTCGTGCCAGACGGTCGCGAAGCGCTCCCAGTCGCCGGCGTCGCGCCAGACGGCCCAGCGCTCGATGAGCTCGCGCACGCAGAGGCGGTCGATCAGCGAGTCGGTCACGGCGGGGCTCCTTTCACGTTGCGCGGCATCGAGCGTATGCGATCACTCCGGGCCGCAAGCGCATCCCTCCGATGGCCTCGCCGGCGCACGTCAGGGTCCGGTTGGAGTCGTTCCGAATGGGCCGTGCTTTCGCGCGCCGGACAAGCGGCTTCGACCCCTATTTCAAAAGCCCGGGCTTGCGAGTACGTTTTGTGGGCCGCGCGACCCGCGGCAATTCCATGTCCGCCGCCCGACACCCGGGCGGCGGTTCCAAGTTTCAAGACCGGAAGGGCGTTCATGAACTCTCGATTGCTTCTTGTCCTTGCAGGCTTCGCCTTCTGCGCAGGCGCCGCCGCTGCAGGGCCCACCACGCTCACGCTGCAGGCGGGCGGGACGACGGTGCCTCGATCGGCTCCCCCGGGCGGCGACTCCGTCGCCAACGTGGAGCTCGATCTCACGATGATCACGGGCGACAGCGACGGCGGCGCCGGCAGCGACCTCGCGGGCTCCAAGAAGTTCGTCAACCGCTCGATCGTGCGCGGCCATGGCAACGGCGGCCTCGCCGCCACCGCCGCGGGCCGCGCCAAGTCGAACCCGCAGCTCGACCTCAGCTTCAAGGGCCTCGACTTCCACGACCAGCGCTTCGCCAACGGCGGCAACCAGTTCTCCGTCGAGCCGCCGGACCAGGGCCTGTGCGCCGGCAACGGCTTCGTGCTGGAGAGCGTCAACGACGTCCTGAGCATCTACGACACGACCGGCAAGACGCTGGTCGGGCCGGTCGATCTCAACACGTTTTACGGCTATCCCGCGGCGATCAACCGCACCACCGGAAAGTACGGTCCGTCGATCACCGACCCGTCGTGCTACTACGACGTCGACACGCAGCGCTGGTTCCAGGTCGTCCTCACGCTCGATCGCGTCGGCACGAGCTCGGCGCTGGCCGGCACGAACCACATCGACATCGCGGTCAGCCAGACCGCCGATCCGCGCGGCGCGTGGAAGATCTACAGGCTCCCGGTGCAGAACAACGGCACGCAGGGGACGCCGGACCACGGCTGCGACCAGGGCTTCTGCCTCGGCGACTACCCGCACATCGGCGCCGACGCCAACGCGTTCTTCGTCACGACCAACGAGTTCTCGCTCTTCGGCGACGGCTTCTACGGCGCGCAGATCTACGCGCTCTCGAAGCGCGCGCTGGCGTCCGGCGCTGCCACCGTCAACGTCGTCATGTGGAACGGCGGCGACCCCTCGATCCCGGCGCCGGCGTTCACCGTCTGGCCGGCGACTTCGCCCGGCGCGCAGTACGACACCGACTATGGCGGCACCGAGTACCTGATGAGCTCGGACGCGGTCTTCTTCGACAGCGGGACGTCGAACGAGATCTGGGTCTGGTCGGTCACCAACACGAGTGCGATCGACACGACGCCGCTCGCGCTCGTGCTGAACGTCGCCCCGGTCGGCGTCAAGCCCTACGCGGTGCCGCTCTCGCTCATCAAGCAGAAGGCTGGCAACACGCCGCTGGGCGACTGCGTCGCCGATCCGGCGTGCGCCCCGCTCGTCGGCGCAACGACGCACAACTACCCGAGGCCGCGGTCGATGGCGACCAACGACTCGCGCATGCAGCAGGTCATGTACGCGAACGGCAAGCTCTGGGGCGCGCTCGACACCGACGTGCTGCAAGGCTCCGGTCACGCGTCCGCGGTCGCGTACTTCGTCCTCAACCCGCATTCCGGCGTCATCTTCGCGAACGACACGCTCTCCCTGCCCGACGCGAGCCTGTCGTACCCGGCAGTCGGCGTGACGAAGAGCGGCCGCGGCGTCATCGCCTTCACGGTCGCGGGCCCGAGCGACTATCCGAGCGCCGGCTACGCGTCGCTCGACGCGAAGGTCGGTGCCGGCCCGGTGCAGATCGCCGCCGGCGGCGCGGGTCCCTGGGACGGCTTCACCGGCTACCCGGTGTTCGGCAGCGGGCCGCGCTGGGGCGACTACGGTGCTGCAGCAGTCGACGGCAACTCGATCTGGATCGCGTCGGAATACGTCGCGCAGACCTGCACGTACGCGCAGTACCTGGCGGCGCCGTTCGGCCAGTGCGGCGGGACGCGCGGCAGCCTGGGCAACTGGGCGACACGGATCACGCGCATCACGCCTTGATGTCGCGCTGAAGGTCGCCGCGGCGGGCGAGCGTCGCCTCGCCCTGCCGCGGCTGCCCACGCAAGCCTCCGCGGAGCATCGAACCGCCGGGAAGCAGGAGTCGCGCCTCGGCGCGTTCTTCCTCACGTCCCGGCGTACCCACGATGTCCTCGCCCCGCCCGTTCGTCGTCGCCGCCGCCGGAATCGCAGCGCTCTGCGCGCTCGACGCGACGGTCAAGGAGCTGACGCGCTCGTACTCGGTCGCGTACGCCGTGTTGGGGCGCTACGTCTTCGGCAGCGCGTTCGCGCTGGCGGTGTGGTGGTGGCAAGGGCGGCCGACGCTGACCCGCGAGATGCTGCCGGCCCACCTGACGCGCGGCATCCTGATCGCGGCGACCGCGTTCCTCTTCTTCTTTTCGCTGACGCGGCTCGGCATGGCCGAAGCGATCACGCTCTCGTTCGTCGCGCCGCTCCTGATTCCGCCGCTCGCGCATCTGCTCCTCCGCGAGCGGATGCGCGGGCCGGTGCTGTTCGCCGCGCTGCTCGGCTTTGCCGGCGTGCTGATCACGGTGCAGGGCGCGCCGAGCTTCGGCGGCGACCGCGGGCTCGGGCTCGCAGCGATCCTCGGCGCGGCGCTGACGTATGCCCTCGCCGCGATCGTCATGCGCGCGCGCGCCGCCAAGGACGGCTCGACGCTGCTGACGCTGACGAGCGCGGTGATCCCGATGCTGCTGCTTTCGCCCGCCGCGGTCGGCGCGCCGCTGCCGACGGTCTGGGCGCTGGCGCTCGCCGTGCTCGCGGGTCTGCTCGGCAACCTCGGCATCCAGCTGCTCGCGCGCGCCTACGCGGCGGCCGAGGCGCAGTCGCTCGGCGTGCTCGAGTTCACCGCGCTGCCGTGGGCAGCGCTGTTCGGTTGGCTGTGCTTCGGCGAGGCGGTGCGGCCGCAGGTGTGGCTCGGTGCCGCGGTGATCTTCGCCGCATGCTGGTGGGTCGGCCGCGCCGATCGCCGGCGATCGGGCGACGTACCGCGCCTTCCGTAGCCGCGCGGGCCGCCGCCGTCGTCGATCGCCTTGCGACTCGCGGCGATCAGGGGGCCGAAAACGTTCGGCTCGAGCCCGCGTCGCGTCGGCGCCGACGACCGCTGCCGCTACGATCTCTTCATGCATCGCCCTGCGCCGAAGTGAGCTCGTCGAACACGCTCGGCGCAACGGATGCGGCTGCCCGCTCGGAAGGGCAGTCGCTGCTCGCCGAGCTCGACGATGTCCTCGGCCCGCGCTACCCGGCGTTCGTCGTTCTCGTCGCCGTCGCGCTGTTCCTGCTGCTCGCGCTCGCCGCCCATGCGACGGGTGACCGCGGCCGCTTCGCGCGCTCGCCGCTCTGGATGAGCAGCCTCGATCCGGTGATGACGGTGTACATCCTCGCCGTGCATCCGTTCATGCATCGGCGCTGGCGACGCGCGCTGGCATCGCTGCAGGCGCTCGCGCCGCAGGCCGCGGCCACCCGCAGACGAACGCTCGCCGGCCGACGCGGCGAGTGGACGGCGATGGCCCTCGGCGCGCTGCTCGGCGTCGTCGTCGCGCGCAACGTCCCCGGCGTCGAAGGCTGGCTGCGGGTCTACTCCGCGGCGACGAGCGCGCTGACGTTCGCGCTCCTCGCAGCCGCGATCTACGGCAGCGTGGCGCGCTCGCGGCACCTCGCCGCGCATTCGCGCGCCGGCCTGGCGCTGAACGTCTTCGACGGGCATCTGCTGACGCCGTTCGCGCGCTGGGGACAGAGCCTCTCGCTGGTGTTCGTCGGCGGCATCAGCCTGAGCCTCGTCTTCCAGTCGACCGAGAGCCTGCGCAGCGCCGAAGCCGTCGCGGTCTACGCGACGCTGATCGTCGTCGCGCTGACGCTCTTCTTCATGTCGATGTGGACGATCCACGTCGCGCTGGCGAAGGCGCAGGACGAGGAGCTCGCGCGCGTGCGCGTCGACCTGGCGGCGGCGCGCGAAGCGCTGCTGCGCCGGCGCGAATGCGAACCGACCGGGTCGATGCGCGAGGCGTACGCGTCCGTCGTCGTCCTCGGCCAGTACGAGCGGCAGGTGCTCGACGCACCGACGTGGCCGTTCAACCCCGCGATCGTCGGCCGGGTGTTCGCGTCCGCCGCGGCGCCGCTCGGCGTCTACGTCGTCAAGCTCGCGTTCGGCGTCGCCAGCGCCAGCTAGCGCGATCCGTCGCTGCGCTGCCTCCGAGCGCGTCGTCGAGGCAGCGCAGCGCGTCGATCACTGATTGACGCAGGTGAACGAAGCGGCGGAGTTGACGTTGCCGCCCACGTACTTCGCCCACTTCGGAAAGTCGCACAACGGCCTGCTGCGGCCCGGGATGCCGACGGTGTCGACGGTCACCTGGTTCGCCGGCGCGACGCCGTGCTCGGCCCACTGCTCGAGCGCCGTCAGCGAATCCCACGTCGCGTTGAACTGGCTGCTGACGGCGTGGCCGAAGCCCGGGACCTCGTAGAAGCGCACGAAGCCGCGCACCCGGTCGGCGCCCATCGTCTGCACCAGGCGGTTGTAGTACTCCTCGGTCGCGCGGGTGCTGACGAGCACGTCCTGCAGGCCGTGCGCGAGGAGCAGCTTGCCGCCGCGCGCCGCGAACGCCGAGATGTCGGGCGAGTCGTCGATCATCCGGCTCAGCTCGCGCCAGCGCAGCTGCCACTCGCTCTTCTGCCGCGGATCGAACGTCAGCGGGTTGAAGTTGACGTCGCGCGTGATGATGTACTTCATCACGCCGTCGAGCTGCTGGCTGATGTACGGCGCCGTGAGCGGCATCGGGTTGGCCGGCTGCGCCGAGGCGAGGTTGAGGAATGCGACGGTCGGCCCGACGGTGGACAACGACGGAATGCCGAGGTCCGCGCCCCAGACGTTGTAGCCGGGGTATTCCTTGTTGCCGCGGTCGACGGGGAAGGCGAAGCGGACCGGCGTGTTCATCGTCCGCACGGCGGCGATCTGCGCATCCGAGAGACACGTGTCGGCGGTGTCGGCGCCGCCGGGGCAGCGCAGCGGCGACGCGTTCAGCATCGCCGTCGCCGGATCGAACGTCGCGTTGCACGCCGCCTGGTTGCTGATGAGGCCGTCGATGACGCCGTCGAGATGGTCGCAGGCCTGCATCGCCGACTGGAACAGCGCGAGCCGCTTGTTCGCGTTGAGATACGCGCCCGGCTTCGAGAGCTCGACCGATGCGACCTGGCCGCCGAGCATGGCGGACGCCTGGTTCCACGCCGGGTACCACGCGATCGCGCCGTCCCAGTCCTGCGGCCATTGCTGGATGCTCTGCAGCGACTCGCGGCCGCCGGTCGAGCCACCGGCGAAGTACGACTTCACCGGCGCCGCGCCATAGCGCGCCACGATGATGTACATCGCGGCGTCGTGCGTCTTCTTCAGCGCGTCGCCGCCCCAGTTGGCGAGCGACTCGTCGTTGAGGCCGAACGTGCCGTCGAGCGAGCCCCGCGCTCCGGCCTGGTGACCGGAATCGCTCGCGAACACCGCATAGCCGCGCGTCACCGGCAGCGGCTGGTTGGTCGCGCCGGACGGAACGTTGCCGACGACGCTCGGAATGGTGCCGTCGAAGCCGCCGCCGCCGTACATCAGCGCCTTCTGGTTCCACCCGGTCGGCAGCGCGACACGAAAGAGGATGTTGGGCGCGGCTGGGTCGACGGGCGAGATCTTGCCGTTGACACGGCAGTACTCGGCGACCGTGGCCGTCGCCGGCACGAGCGTCGCGTCGATCACCGCACCGCCGGTGGTCGGCAGCCCGATCGCGCTGGCGGGGATCGCGAGCCCGGCGAGGTTTGCGCACGATGTCTGCGCAACCGCGATGGGCGCGGCGCACGCCATCACGATGGCTGCCGCCAAGCGGCAAACCGACGTTCGGTCCGCGACCGGAGGATGCGGAAGGTCCATGTTGTCTCCTTGGGTACGACGTACACGCCGCGCGCAGGCGCGCGCGAGGGATGGAGTCCGTCGCTTCCGGACTCGCCCGGTAGTGTCTGCACCGGAACTGCTCGCTTCAATGTGAGACGCAGACACCGCCGGGGAACGGCAGAGTGTGTTTTGCATCCACCGCACAAACCCTAGTGCCGACGTCAACGGCTGCCGACGCGAGCCCTATAGTCCGGCGCCTCGGCAGTCCAGAGCGTTCCCGTGGCCCTCAAGTCCACCATCTTCAAGGCCGCGTTGCAGGTCGCCGACATCGACCACGGCTACTACGCGGAGCATGCGCTGACGTTGGCGCGCCATCCGAGCGAGACCGACGAGCGGATGATGGTGCGCCTCGCCGCGCTCGCGCTGCATGCGCACGAGCTGGTCGACGTGTGCCGCGGCGACGGCACGCTCGCCTTCGGCGCCGGCCTGTCGAACCCCGACGATCCTGACGTGGCGCTGACCGATTTCACGGGTCGAACGCGCTTGTGGGTGGAAGTCGGCCAGCCAGAGGAGAAGCCACTCGCGCGGGCGTGCAGCCGTGCCGATGCGGTCGTGGTCTACGCCTACGGCGCAGCGGCCGAGGTCTGGTGGGGAGGCGTCGAGCACAAGCTGCAACGCCTGGAGCGGCTTCAGGTCTGGCGCCTGGCATCGGAGCAGGCGCAGGCGCTGGCCTCGATGGTCGAGCGCAGCATGCAGCTGCAGGCGACCGTTCAGGACGGTGTCCTCACGCTGAGCAGCGATCGCGGCAGCGCAAACGTCGAGCCGACGCGCTGGAAGTAGGCCGTGGCGCCGCCCGAGTCGGGCGTGGCGTCGCAGGCCGACGCGTCGGCGCGTCACGCGGCCGAGAACGTGCCGGAGCTCGACCGGACGCCGAAGCGCTGAGCCACGGCGCCTGTGCCGAGCGTCCCGCGTGCGCCGAGCGCGGCGCGTGCGTCGGACGTTCGACGTTCAGATCGCCGCGAGCGCCCGCGCCAGGTCGGCGGTGAGGTCGTCGACGTCCTCGATGCCCACCGAGAGCCGCACCAGCGCATCGCCGATGCCGAGCTTCTCGCGCGTTGCCGGCGGGATCGTCGCATGCGTCATGATCGCCGGGTGCTCGATCAGGCTCTCGACGCCGCCGAGGCTTTCGGCGAGCGCGAAGACCTCGCAGCGCTCGAGGAAGCGCCGCGCCCCGGCGAGGTCGGTGGCGAGGTCGATCGAGACCATGCCACCGAAGCCGTGCATCTGCCGCCCGGCGAGCGCGTGCTGCGGATGCGATTCGAGGCCCGGATAGCGGACGCGCGCGACCTTCGGCTGCGACTCGAGCCAGCGCGCGAGCGCGAGCGCGTTCGCGCAGTGCCGTTCCATGCGCAGCGCGAGCGTCTTGACGCCGCGCAGCGCCAGAAAGCTGTCGAACGGCCCGGCGATCGCGCCCACCGCGTTCTGCAGGAAGCCGAGCCGCTCGCGCCACTCGGCCTGGCGCTCCTCGTTGCCGACGATCGCGACGCCGCCGATCACGTCGGAGTGGCCGTTGAGGTACTTGGTCGTCGAATGGACGACGATGTCGAAGCCGAGCTCGAGCGGCCGCTGCACCCACGGGCTCGCGAAGGTGTTGTCGGCGACGGCGATGAGGCCGCGCTCGCGCGCGATCTGCGCCAGTGCGGCGAGGTCGGCGAGCTTGAGCAGCGGATTGCTCGGCGTCTCGACCCACAGCACGCGCGTCTCGGGGCGGATCGCGGCGACGACGGCGTCGAGGTCGGCCATGTCGACGAAGCTGAAGTCGCTGCCGGCGCTGCGCTTGCGCACGCGCTCGAACAGCCGATACGTGCCGCCGTAGAGATCGTCGCCGGCGACGACGTGGGCGCCGGCGTCGACCACCTCGAGCACGGTCGCGATCGCGGCCAGCCCCGACGCGAAC
>JASLGD010000432.1 GCA_030150305.1 Caldimonas sp.
AGGACGGCGCGCTGCTCGTCTCCGACGACTACAACGGCATCCTCTATCGCGTGAGCTACGCAAAATGACGTCTTTGCTGCGCGTGCTCGTGGCGGCCGCGGCGCTCGCCGGCGGCGGCGCCGCGCCGCGACGAGCGCGCGCAGCGCCGGCGTCATTTTGCGTAGCTCACGCGATAGAGGATGCCGTTGTAGTCGTCGGAGACGAGCAGCGCGCCGTCCTTCATCACGAGCACGTCGACCGGCCGGCCCCACATCGGCGGATCGGCCTTCGCGTCCTCGAGGAAGCCTTCGAGGAACGGCTGCAGCGTCACCTTGCCGCTGCCGTCGACGGTCGCGCGCATCACGTTGTAGCCCTGCTTGGTGGTGCGGTTCCACGAGCCGTGCATCGCGATGAAGATGTTGTCGCGGTATTCGGCCGGAAACATCGTGCCGGTGTAGAAGCGCATGCCGAGCGGTGCGATGTGCGCGCCGAGCCGCGCCGCCGGTGCGTCGTACTCGCTGCACGCGCGGCCCTTGCCGAACTCGGGGTCGAGCAGGTCGCCCTGGTGGCAGAACGGGTAGCCGAAGTTCATGCCCTTGGTCGGCGCGCGGTGCAGCGTGTCGTGCGGCAAGTCGTCGCTGACCCAGTCGCGCGCGTGGTTGGTGAACCAGAGCTCCTTCGTGCGCGGATCCCAGTCGAAGCCGACCGAGTTGCGCACGCCGCGCGCGTAGATCTCGGTGACGCCGGTCTTCGGGTCGACGCGGTTGATCGTCGCCTGGTAGTACGCGGGCATCACGATGTTGCCCGGCGCGCCGACGTTGTAGTAGAGCTTGCCGTCGGGCCCCATCGCGAGGAACTTCCAGAAGTGGCCGGCCTGCTGCTGCGGGTCGAGGTTGTCGATGACGACGCGCGGCGCGGGCGGATTGGCGAGCCTGTCCTCGATGCCTTCGTAGGCGGTGATCTTGTCGCGCTCGGCGACGTAGAGCGTGCCGTTCGCGAACGCGACGCCGTTCGGCGAGTTGAGGCCCTTCAGCACCTTCGTGACGGTGCGCTTGCCGCCCTGCTCGGTGACGGCGTAGACGTCCTTCAGGTTGCGGTTGCTGACGAAGACCGTCCCCTTGTCGCCGAGCGCGAGCGAGCGCGCCTCGGGAATGCCGTCGGCCCAGACCTCGACCTTGAAGCCGGGCGGCACCTTGAGCTTGGCGACCGGCAGCTCGCCCGCCATGCGGCCGGTGAGGATCGGCGCGATCGGATGCAGCGTCGAGCTCGCCTGGTCGGCCGAGCGGCCTTGCTGCCACGACGGCGGCGGCGCCGAAGCGGGCGTCGTCTGCGCGAATGCAGGTGCGATGAAGCAGGCAGCGGCGAACGCCGCGACGCGTGTCGATCCGACCATGATGTCTCCCTCTTGTTGGCTGGCGGACGCCATTGTGCGATTCCGCCGCGCCATCGTCAGCGGGGAAACACGCTCATTCGGCGGGCGCGACGCCTCGGCGCGCCAGCCGCGACCCGATCGCCACGACCGCGAACGCGGCCGCCGCCATCGCCATCGTGATCGCGAACGTCGGATCGGCATCGCGAGGCGCAGCGCGCGTCGACCAGAAGAGCCAGAGCAGCAGCGCAGCGATCGCGCTGGCGAGCCATTCGGCCGCGCGCAGCTCGCCGACGCGCTCGTCTTCATCGTCGTCGCGCGCCCGCGCACGTCGCCACGCGATCGTCGCGAACCACACCCCGAACACGACCGCGGTTCCGTTCAGCGGATGAAACGCGAACACCATCGCGAGATACGCGTACGCCCGCACCGGAAACGCCCACAGGCCGAGCACGAGCAGCCGGAGCGGCGGGCCGAGCAGGAGCAGCGACGCGACGGCGTACACGGCGGCGAGGGCGCTCGGCCCGCTTCCGACTCGGCGCCCGGTAAACGCGAGGGCGCGGCGACGCATCGCTTCAGGCGCGCGCGCGAACGCGCGGCGCGAGAGCGCGCGCGCCGAACGACCACGCCGCGAGCACGAGGTACGCGACCCCGGACGCGAGCATCGCCTCGCCGAAGCCGCCGAGCAGCCCGCCGCCGCGCGCCGCGCTCGCGCGCTGGCCCTCGACGGCGAGCCAGCCGCTCCACGCGAGCAGCGCGCCGAGCATCGCCGCGACGACCTCGGCGGCGCGCAGCTCGCGTCGGCCGACGAACGCATCGGGCCGCGCGCAGCGCCACGCGATCGACGCGTACCACGCGGCGAGGCCGAGCGCGCCGACGAGGATCGGGTTGAAGAGCGTCGCGATCGCGAAGTCGAGCGGCCGCTGCTGCCACGGCAACACGCGCACGCCGAAGAGGAGAAAGCCGAGCGCCGGCGCGAGCGTGACGAGCGCTGCGACGGACCAGGCGGCGATGAGCCAGCGGCGCATGGAGTCTTTCAAAAGGCGTGGCGACGGTGCCGGCCCGCATCGTCCGCGCACGCCTCGAAGCGGCGGTGAAGCACGCGTGAAGCCGGCCGCCGCGCCTGCAACGAAAATCACGCGACGCACACCACCACGACGCCGCGTCCCGCGCCAACGCCACCACCGCCATGCCCCCGCTGCCCGCGCCTTCGCCCGACCTCGTCGCCCGCATCGCCCCGAGCGGGACGCTGCGCGCCGCCATCAACC